>CALGJS010000283.1 GCA_937927835.1 uncultured Saprospiraceae bacterium
CGTGGAAATCGGTAGAGAATGGCAAAACAGATATCGTCGAAGCTCGTACCGAAAATGGTCTACCCTTTCCAGCAAATATCCGTTTTGAAGATACCAATCAAAATGAAATTCCTACAGAGATCGTAGATAATATTGCGCGTCTGACCATCACTGGGGTCGGAGACCAAGAAGCCTACCCTATCTACGCCGTAGAAACAGGAGACACCATCAAGCTCGCCGGAAAACTCAATATCGTTAGTTATGATCCCAAACCAATTAATTTGGTGGTAGTACCAGTGAATGGTGCCTCCTATCCTTATACTGAAAATAGTCTTAGAACCAAATTAAAAGCCATCTTCAATCCTGCTATTGATAGTCTTTCGGTAACCCTCGCTGATAATTTTGACACGAACGAATTCGATGGAGAACTCGATGAGATTAGTACCAACCTTGCTCAGAGCTATACCCGAGAGATGAAGGATCTCTTTCAGGATTTTGAAAATAATAACGAGATTCTAGATGACACGTATTATATCTTCCTCCTCCCCCGCTTTGCCGTAACGGATCAACTTGGCTATATGCCAAGGAAACGAAAATTTGGTTTTGTCAATCATGAGCAATTAAACTCTAAAGAAGAGGAATATGTAAAGACGATCGCACATGAGCTGTCGCATGGTGCTTTTGTGTTGCATCATGCGTTTGTGCAACATGAGCAACTGGTCTTGGTTACAGAACTAAATAAAATTCCAAGACTAATAGTTATTCATCCACTCTTTCTGGTTCGGTCAATACAGAATTATAAAAACGCGTATCAGCCCAACCTTCACCAACAAAACCAGTTTTTTTATCGACTCCTAGGAATAGACAAAATTTGCTCCATCCGATTATCCAAAAAGTAAAATCCGTCTTTCCCATAAACCCCATTTTCTTCCAACATAATTCGAACGATTTTTCCCCATTCAGGAATTTGCGTAGCGGCGAATAATTCGATAGAGTAAGCGGTATTCGGAAACAATTCATAATCTCCTGTTCCTTTCACTCCTTCCTGTTTGTCCCACATTCCAATGGTTGGTCCAGCAGCATGACCATGTAGCCCAATTGGGTGCGTATAAATGGAACCCGTAATACCTTCTGCTTTTGCTTGGTCTAGAGCGGCAGAAAGAATCTGGTTTCCAGTTCTTCCTGATTTAAAGTTGTTAGTCAGAATATCTTGTAGTCGATTGCCATTTTTTAAAGCAGCTTGCAAATAGGCAGGCACTTCTTTATCATCTGGTTTTAATACATAAAAATGTTGTTGCTGGTCGGTATTTAATCGAAGGTAGGTAATTCCAAAATCTACATGTAGCAAATCGCCCATTTGAATAACTTCTTGGTCGGGACGACGGGAAAAGGAGCGTAAAAATTCTTGGTTTCCCTGTTCTGCTCGTTGTACAGAAACAGAAGGATGAAACCAGGTTTGCAAGCCATAATCGACCACCAATTGACGCAATTTCCATTCTACCTCACTGGTCGTCGTTATACCTGGATGAATATTTTTTTCCGATAAACCTTCTTGTAATATTTGATGACCTAAATGACAAATCATAGGGTAAATCTGCAGTTCTCGTTCTGAACGCGTTTCTAACCATGCGATGGCTAATCTTTCCGCAGACGTTACCTTTTTTTTATAATCAATAGGCAACTTTTCCATAAACTGCTCATATTCCGTATTTACAATACCATCTGCTAAAGCAAAATAGGTTGATTTGTTAATTCCAATTTTATTGGGATTTCGATCTTTAATCACCTCCACCAGGGCTTCCCATTGGTCAGGAAAAACATTCAAATCCCAAGCCCCTTTAAGTAATTTCCCAACATCATATCTTGCAATCGCAATCTTCTCAAGAGGATGATCTCCCCCTTTATCATAAAACACCATAATCGTTCGCCTTCTAGCCGACAACCAAGTGCTAGGCAGCATCGTTTTCATAACAGGGTCTTCATTATATTCTCTCGAAATGATGACCCACATATCCATCCCTTCCCTACGCATCAGTTTGGGCAATAGATTATCCAATCGGTCTTCTAAAATTTCATCAATAACCTGTGCTTGTTCTTGTTGATTAAGAATAAGGGTATGTTGCGCATTTAAGTTGGTGAAGTAACTCACTAACAAACAAAGTATAATAATTCTAATCATAGTTATATTGATTTAATGAAGGTTGAGATCAAAGTTAATTATTCCTTCTTAAAAAAGAAATACTGATATTATCCGCAATGGTTATTTCGTCTAGAAAATTCCCCAAGGTATCTACTTCGATTAGACTATATAATTCGGTGTCATAATTTTGTTTGAGGATATGAATATTTCCTGCTGGTGTTAAAAGCATTTGTCGGAAGGCACCTCCACCTGTATCCATGGTGATGCTATTCTTGATATTAAATTCAGGATCTAATTGCACCAATTAGGTTTCCCGCTCAAAAGATTCGTTATCTGGGGAGGTGTTTTTCAAAATAGGGTGAAATAGTTAGTCAATTTACCATAAACAACAATTTGTACACGGTTAGAGACATTCTTATCTAGAAGGTTCTTGTATTTTGTAGCAGACCAAATTAAATCAAATCATGAATGTTTCAAAAATTTTCTTAAGTGTATTCTTCCTTGTAATCCTTAGCTGCTCTTCCGCTGCCCAAAAAAAAGCAAGCGAACGATTATATATGGCCAAATTTTTATTGAATCGCCTTCAACCTGCCGAGTTAACGAACGCCCAATTACAAGAAATCGAAACAATTAGCGAAGCTACCCACAAACAGATTTTAGATATTAGAAAAAGGACAGGTATTACAAAAGAAGTGATGCAAAAACGAGATGAAGTCTTTAACAGCCTCCGTGATAGTGGTCAATTTGAAAAAAATGAATTACTTGCCCTTACTGCTGAAATAGCCAATCTGCCTGAAAAAGAAGCCGGAGGTTTTACAGAGATGGCCGAATTAAAAAAGGTCTTCACCCAGTCTGTCATGCGTTTACTAACAGAAGAACAAAAAACTAAATTGGCCAAAGCAAAAAAGAAGAAAGGTAAAAGAAAGCAATCCTTTTCAGCTTTAGATCAAGACAAAAACCAATTTTTAACTTCAAATGAAATTCCTAATTTCAACCAAGACGTATTTGATCAGGCTGACAACAACATAGATAATAAATTATCAGAAAAAGAATATAAAAGCTATGTTCATTATGCTAAACGAATAGCTAAAAACCGGGCTTTAATTCCAAAGGGTACCCAAATATTCTTTGATATTGCTTATATTGAAAATGGCCATGAGCGTCAAAAACTGGACTTGTACTTACCAGAAAATTCAGACAGCGAAAACCCTTTACCATTGGTTATCTGGATTCATGGTGGAGGTTGGAAAAAAGGCTCGAAACAACTAATCGGTCATCAACTTTATTTGTTAAGTCAAGGATTTGCAGTCGCCTCTCTCAATTATCGTTTATCAAGAACAGATATCTTTCCTGCTCAAATCCACGATTGTAGAGCAGCGGTCCGATTTCTTCGTAAAAACGCCAAAACCTATCACCTAGACTCTGATAATATTGGACTCTGGGGGTCTTCCGCAGGTGGACATCTGGTTAGTTTGATGGGCACTTCTAATAAAAAATTTGACGGGAGTTTAGGGACAATAGATGTATCAAGTGAAGTAAAGGCCGTCTGCAATTGGTTTGGAGTCACTGATTTTGAAACGATGAACAAGGCGATAAAATCCAAGCCCAACAAAGTAAAACCGCTTACCATGCTGCTTGGTGAATCGATCGAAAACAATCCTGAACTTGCCCGACAAGCCAGTCCAATAACACATGTTTCAGATGATACTCCACCTTTTTTAATTATGCATGGCACTGCGGACAGTATTGTTCCTATCGAGCAAAGTCAAATTTTTTATGAAAAATTGACCAGCCATAATATCCCAGTAGAATACATCATCGTTGAAGATTGGAAACATGCGTTTTTTAAAAATGAAAAAGAGTTAAAACAAGTTGCTGCGTTTTTTTCCAGGTATCTAAAATAAAGAAAACATGTACCAAATAAAGGCCAGATCAAAATCGCTTTACCTTCAGATCACAAAAGATTCTAAAAAACATCTCTTCAACTTTGGGATCGTTTTTAGTACTTTCTGTTTGTTTGGATTCGTCTGGCTGAACAACCATAAATCAACCCTTCCAGTACATAAAGTTCATGCTCCGTTTAATAAACAATACAAAACCGAAGAGTTGGGGCAAGTCTTATCTTGGGTGGACCCCGAAAGAGCGTTAAGTGCCGTGGCTTATCATCGAGGTTTAATGATTGCACCCATCAGCTTTGATTTTGGTGGTGGTATTGGTGATGGGGCTTTTGTAGCGTATAACATTGATGACCCAAAAAATCCTAAAATTGTTTTTGACAGTCGGAATTATCCCGACCTTTATCATAACGACGAAAACGGGAAACATTATTTAGGAGATTTAGGAGAACATCATGGTTTGTATTTCCATAATGATATGGTTCTACTTACTGATAGAGGTCGAGAACGAAATGGAATTTTAATTCTTGATTTATCACCTTTATATGACCAAGACGAAACAACACTGCCAAAGGTCGTTTGCCGGTATCATTTTCCGAATGTTTTAAAATCCACTGTTTATGATGGGTTCACTTTTTCGCCGGCCTGGGTTGGTGGCAAATACGTATATGCACCGACTGGTTCGAGTGGTTTATTTATCATAAGCACCGAAGACCTAGACAATCCTCGACTTCTATCTCATCTGACTAAACAGGAACTCTACAATGAAACGATTCGTTCGGTGCATCCTATCGGTGATATGCTGGTGTTGTCTCCAGCTGCCGTGGCAGTAAGTGAGGGAAAAATAGTCTTGGCAGATGTTAGTAATCCAAGCCGTCCAAATCTTATCAATCATCATACCATTAAAACAGGCTACCAGGGCATTGTTTATGGTTCTCGTTTTTACAATGGAGCTTTTGCAGCTGATCGAGGTGCGGCCAAAGAAGCAGAAATTCTGACCTATGACTTTGCGGACCCGATGAATATTCAAAATATTGATCTTGGAATCACCGATAAATTATTAAAACCGGAATACGCTTTTTTGCAGGATGACAAATTATTCATTGGACACTATCCTGGTTTATCCAAATGGGATATAGCAAATGATCAGGCCAGTTTTGAGCTAGCAGTTGAACCACAATTTCCACCGGGTAATGATTATGCCTTTGTCTCCCCATTGGGAAATCTCGTAATCGTCACTTCTGACCACGAGGTAAAAAGTAAATTAAATATCGGTGTACACCAACTCGAGCCTGACTTGAAAAGCCCTGAAGTCCGGTATACCCTTCCAAAGAATGGTGCAAAAAACGTCCCACTACTGGCAAAAATCGGTATTTCTTTTTCTGACTTTATTGATAATGAATGTCTAGAAAAAGGGGCCATCTATATCCAAGAGAAAAGTACCAACCAAAAAATTCCTGCTGGCTTTAGTCATGGGATGGGTATTGTGCACGCCATTCCGAAAGAACCATTGAAAGAAAATACCACATACGAAGTTCATCTGACAAAAAACCTAATGGATTTAGTGGGCAATGCTTACGAAGGAAAAAGTCTTTTGACTACCTTTTCAACCGGTGACGAATTCGTAGATTTCAGTGCAACTATTCAAACAGATACCCCAAAAGAATCTGGACAGAAAGTAATCTTAAACGCCATTGCCCGATCATCCAACGCAGCAAATCAACTGGAGTATGCCTGGAATTTTGGCGATGGAAAAGGGGATTCTGAATTTTCAAAAAAACCTAGTATTAGTAAAAAATATACCCTGCCAGGAAATTATAAAATCACTTTAATTACTAGAAAAAAAGGAACAAAAAAAGAGCTCAGATCAACTGCCGTACAAGTTATTCATGAACCCATCCCCGCAGAACAACCAATCAGCAGTAGTACTCTTTTTATGGATAAGAAAACCGATTACCTTTACGTAGTAAATCCTGATAACAACTCAATTACTGCCATTAATACAAAAACCGGACAACCTGTTTTTACGCAAAAAACAGGCAATCATCCAGTTTCCATTATTGGGATTAATGATGAATTATGGGTCAGTTGTCAAAAATCCGATTATATCGCCATTCATAATAAAAACAATGGAATTTTAATTAGTAAAATTGAATTAGGTTACGGGAAGTCTCCCTATGGATTGACTAAAAATACTAGAGAGAATCTTTGCTATGTCGCCTTGAGTGGTCTTGGACAAATTCAAGAAATTGATACGAACAACAAAAATTTATTACGAAATATTCAAGCCAAAGCTCCTTTGCGTAATATCTCATTTTTACCAAAGCACCATCGCATTATTGCCCCCCAATTTATCGCAGGAAATAATAAGGGAGCTATCGTACAATGGATCAATGCAAGAGAATTTTTGATTGAAAAAAGTCAGCCATTGGCTCCGACTTTAGGTGAAGACGGCCTCTTTAATGGTCGAGGTTATCCCAATTATTTAGGCCCGATTGCTGTCAATCCGCTGGAAACCAAACTTTGGATACCGGGCAAAAAGGACAATCTTTTCAGAGGTGAAAAACGGGACAAAAAACCAATGACTTTTGATCATACGGTGCGGAGTATAGCCGTTTTGATGGATATTGAAAGCCAAAATGAAATCGAAACCCATCGAATTGATTTGGATAATAATGATTTTGCTTCCGCTGCTACCTACAATAATTATGGAAATATTGTATACATTGCGACTATGGGAACCTCAACCATCTGGGCGATCGATGCCTATGACCCTAGACAACATTCGGTTTACAGCACCTACGGGGAAGGAGCCTGCGCCTTGACGATGAACGCATCAGGAACCAAACTATTTGTCCACAATCAACTACTACGAGATATTGCTGTTTTTGAAAGCGAGCCTGACGGAACGCTTAAACACCAAACCAACTGGAAGACTGTAAAAACTGAAAAAATGCCTCCGGTTGTCCTAGCAGGAAAACGTTTGTTCTACAATAGTGCAAAACGAAACTTATCAAGAGAAGGCTATATGAGTTGCGCCAGTTGTCATTTAGACGGTGGCCACGACGGGCGAGTCTGGGACCTATCCAATTTGGGGGAAGGACTGCGAAATACGATTGATCTACAAGGCAAAGAAGGAATGAAACATGGCATGTTACACTGGAGTGGAAATTTTGATGAGCTCCAGGATTTTGATCAACAAATGCGGGAATTGAATGAAGGAACAGGATTTTTATATGATATTTTGAATCGGGGGCATCTTCCCTACTTTCCCAGTCGAGCAGGCGTACATGATGACCTAGATGCGATTGCATCATATATCACCTCCCTATCTGACTACCCAAAGAGTCCACACAAAAATGATGATGGAACTATGACTCAAAAAGCTTTAAACGGACGACAACATTTCATTGAATTAAAATGCTATGATTGCCATACCGGGGCAATTTTTACTGATAGCAATGATGGATTATTACATGATGTTGGCACCTTTACTCCAAATAGTGGCCTTCGCAGTAGCCAACCAATAGAAGGTTTTGACACTCCTACTTTGATTGGATTGTGGCAATCGGCTCCCTATCTCCACGATGGTTCCGCAGCAACCCTAGAAGCTGTTTTTGAAAAAGGAAATACACATCAGATCGTTCGTGAGTTGGAGGAAAAAGAGCGAGAAGAATTAATCGCATTCTTAATGCAACTCGATCAGGAGGAAGGGATTACTGCAGCGGAGGTTTCCAGCAACAATCAACCACCCGTTTTTAGGAAAGCTAATTACCATTTTGATTATCAATATGATTATACCAAAAAAGAACAGCTGATTGGGAAGGTAGCAGCAAAAGATAAAGATTCTACTCAGTCATTGACTTATCAAATTTTGCCTTCTATCCATGGACAATTGTTTTCCATTAATCAGTTTACAGGAGCCTTAAAATTTAATTTCAATGAATTATATCTACGCAATATTTCTAATATGGTTTTGGAATATGATCGCACATTTTCAATTCAAATTCTAGCAAAAGACGATGGAGATTTCCCCCAAAAAGGAATGACAAACGTTTCAGTGAAAGTCACTTACCCAAAAATAAACCTAACTACCAAAGAATTGAATATATTTAAAAAACTACACCGAAAAAGAAATAAGAATAAGAAATTGAATGAAAAAGAGCAGAAAAAACTTGAAGATTATTGTCAACGACTGTAACTGATATTGACCTTTGATGGAACAGCTAATTTTTACATCCTGACAAACTAGATAATTATTTTTTTTCCAAAACAGTTAGGGTTCTTTATGATTCTGGTAGTCTAGTAATAAATTCAACGGTAGACTTTATGATTACTAAACTAAATTAAAGAGCCAATTAGTGAAAACCATTTACCTTATATCGCTATTGATTTTACTTCCGGTTTTTTCTGCCTCTGCACAAAAAAAACATTCGTTTTTTTTGAACACAGGATATACTTTTAATAAATCTATTAAGTTAAATGAAGAGGTCGTTAAAAACTCACAAGGTCTTTTATTCAACTTTGGTGGTGTAAAGAAACTCTTTTTCTATAAAGGAAATTCTTTTGAATTAGGCTTTGCCTTGAAAACTATTTTCACTTCGGGACAAGTAGATGACCTAAGGTTTAATGCTACTACCCTACGCATAACGATCCCCGTAAGATTCGTTTTTCCGGTGAATAAAAACTGGCAACTGGCAACAGGAATTCTCTTTCAAAACAATGAAGATTTAAGAAGCCTTGACTGGAAGTTAAGAAATAAATATGATTGGAGATACGATGTTTTTGGAGAAATAAAATTCTATTTCAAGGAAGATTGGTTTTTGACAGCTTCGGCGAATGTTAACCTACAAAAAATACCAGATCCATTTTTTATCAATGATCCGAAAGCTGCTTTTTCAATTGGCATTGGAAAATCTGTTTTAATTATCAATAAAAAGAAAAAGGCTCGAAAAGAAAAAAGAAAACAAAAACGACACAAGAAAAAAAATAAGCTATGAAAAATTTACCATTTTTACTATTCCTATTTTTAGGCCTTGGATGTTCAAAATTTAATATGGAAGAAACCATCTTACCTGATGAGATACCATCCAATTTACCAGTTATTCAGATCAAGGTGGAGGAAAATGATTTTGAGGAGATGTACGAAAAGACGGATGAAGAAATAGAGATCAAAGGAAGATTTAGTCTATCCCGAGACCATGAATTATTAATAGAAAACGAAAAAGTAGAACTAGAGCTCAAAGGCAGATTTTCGATTAGATTTCCATTGAAAACCTTGGGGGTAAAATTCGATGACAAGTATGACAACCGAGATCGTTCTCTCATTAATCCAGCCATCGTTTTACCTCATCACAGCATTGACAAAATTAAAGCAATTCGATTACGGAATTCAGGAAATGATTTTGAAAAAACAATGTTAAAGGATCTGAGTATCACCCAATTGGCTATCCAAGCAGGATTGGATGTCGATTTGACCTATGGAGAACCCGTGTTGGTTTATATCAATGAAGCATTCTATGGCTTAATGAATTTGCGCACCGAAGCCAATACCAACGGAATGGCTGGACTCAACAAATCAGATAAAAGCGACGTAACCTTAGCAAAGATCACCACGCAAGCATTAATCAAAAAGGATGGAGACTTCCACCGGATAGATGCTTTACTACAGGCCATTGAAGAAGAAAATATTGCGTATCTAAAAAATGAAATCGACCTCAATAGTTTTATTGACTACATGGTATTTCAATCCTACATTGGCAATACTGATTGGCCACATAATAATGCTCGATTTTATGCCATTAAAGAAGGAAAATTTAGATTTGTACTCTTTGATTTAGACAACGCAAGTCGATTAAAATTAGACCAATCTCCTTTGAACAGGATCCATAGCCTTTGGCGCTCCAATATTTTAGGCGATTTATTTATGACGCTTTATGAAGACGACAATGATGCTTCCTTTAAAAATAAATTTCTGCAACGCTATAAAGAACTACTCCAAAACGGAAATATTTCTTCTAACAAACTAAAGGAAATTGTCGACCAAAACACCAACCGTATCGAAATAGAAATGGATTACCAAATTGATAAATACAATGCTCCCCGCACCAAACTAGAATGGCAAATTGAATTGGATAAAATGATGATTTTATTCCGAGAACGGGAGGCTGCGGTAAGAGGGTTTATGGAGTGAGGGCCTAATAGAGTCATTTCAATTATTTCCTAATCACAGCTAAAATCTTCAATGATTACATTATGCCAAATAAAGTAAAACCAATTATCCAGATTGGAATAATGTAGTTTATTTCGCATTACAATTCCCTCAATTGCTTTGCTGCCATCTCTGCTGTAATATCTCGCTGTGGACTACCAAACATTTCATACCCCACCATAAACTTCTTGACGGTCGCGGAACGTAATAAAGGCGGATAAAAAGACATATGGAAATGCCAATTTGGATGTGTATTCCCATCTGTGGGAGATTGATGAATACCGGAGGAGTAAGGAAAAGAAGTATCAAATACTTTGTCAAATTTTTGGGTCAGTTTGCTCAAAATTTTAGAGAAAGCCTTTTTTTCTAATTTTGTCATTTGTCCAATATGTTGAAAATGACGGATAGGTATGATCATTGCTTCGTACGGCCACACGGCCCAGAAAGGAACTAGTGCAACAAAATATTTATTTTTACAAATAATCCGCTCTTTTAATGCCAACTCTTGATCTAGGTAATCTCCAAGTAAACTACGACTATGCTTTCTAAAGTAATTTTTTTGTTGCTTTGATTTTTTGACTACTTCTTGTGGGATTGAACTTTGTGCCCAAATTTGTCCGTGTGGATGAGGGTTACTACACCCCATTGTCGCTCCTTTATTTTCGAAAATTTGAACATGGTTAATAAATTTTTTCTTTCCAAGTTCTACATATTCTCTCTGCCACATGTCCACTACTTTTTCAATGGCAGGAATACTCATCTGAGGTAAGGTAAGAGAATGATCGGGCGAAAAACATAGCACTCTACAGATTCCTTTTTCTCCTTTTGCTCGCAGTAGTCCATCTCGAAATGACGTTTGAGATGAATCAGGTAATAAGGCACCAAAGTCATTATCAAAGGCATAGGTATGCTCGTATTCCGGCGTTTTAATTCCGTTAGCTCTAGTATTTCCTGCACATAAATAACAGGAGGGATCGTGTTTGGGACGTTTTTTATTTTCAAGCTTTTCTACCTTTCCTTGCCACGGACGTTTGGTACGATGAGGGGAAACAAGGATCCATTCTCCTGTCAAAATATTGTATCTTCGGTGTGGGTTTTCAGAAAAATCTAAGGCCATTTTATTAGAAATTTAGATGAAAGTATTGTTTAGAAACGTTGTCTATGGGGAATGTACCAGTAAGTGTGTCACTTGCCAGCCCGCGTCTTGTATTCCTAAAGGAAAGCCATCGCGCTGACACACTTTAACTGAACAGTCTCATTTATAAGGATGTTACTGAAGCTCCATTTTCTATAGAAACTTTATAGGGTGTTAAGTTAATTCTAAATTTGTTTTTATATTTTTCAGCTGCAAAATTTATGAATTGATCCACTTTTTGGTCCTCTAATAAAACCAGGGTGCACCCTCCAAATCCGCCTCCCATCATTCGACTTCCGAGAATGTAATCTTTACCTATTGTTAGATCTACTAAAAAATCTAATTCTTCACAACTCACCTCATAATCATTTTGGAGGCTAAAATGAGACTGGTATATCAATTGCCCTAAGCGAGAAAAATCTTTCTGTATCAAAGATTCCGTGCCAGCTATCACTCTTTGATTTTCTAAAATTACATGCTTGCACCTTCTAAATATTTCATCCGGAAGCTGAGCACTAATCTCATTCAACATTTGGATCGAGACATCTCGCAAATTTTTTATAGTGGGGAATTTTTCTTTCAGAATTTTGACCCCTATTTCACATTCTCTGCGACGAGTATTATATTCAGAAGAAGCTAAAGAATGGGATACATTGGTATTCAACAATATTAATTGGTACGATTCAAAATCACAGGGAATATATTTAAATTCAAGACTTCTACAATCCAACAACATCGCATGGTCTTTTTGTCCCATTACACTAGCAAACTGATCCATAATTCCACATCGAATCCCGACAAAATTATGTTCTGCCATCTGACAGGCTTTGATTATTTCCCATTTGCCTAACCCTAAATTAAAGAGTTCATTCAATCCATAGGCAAGACTACATTCTAAAGCAGCGGAAGAACTCATCCCTCCACCAATAGGAACATCTCCTCCAAACACACCATCAAATCCTGCCAATTTAGCCCCTATTTTTTGTAATTCATGGACCACTCCCATTACATAATTTTCCCAGCCGTTCCCAATAGGTTTAAAATTATCTAACGCAAATGAATAGCGATTACCTTGATTCTCAGATTGGATATTCACTATTTTTTCACTTCCGTTTTTCACCAATTTAAAGGTGGCTTTTTGAGCTACTGCCGCCGGCAACACAAAACCATCATTATAATCCGTATGTTCACCAATCAGATTGATTCGTCCTGGGGATTGAGCGATAATTGTTTTTTCTAACATGGATGATTTTATAAAAAAGAAGTGTATATTTGAATTTTGAGTTATAAGCGTAAAATAAACGCTTATAAACAAGTAAACAAAATTTTTTCCTTAAAAAATGTCAAAAGAATTAAAAAATACATTTTATGGTAATGCCCAGCCCCTGATGATTGCGGTAGATTGTATTATTTTCGGATTCGACAAAGAGGGATTAAAACTTCTATTGTTTAAAAGAAAGATCGATCCCTTTAAAGACAAGTGGTCGTTAATTGGGAGTTTTGTCGATCAAGAAGAGAATATTAGTGAAACTGGACACCGAATTTTAAAAGAATATACTGGCTTGACGAATGTGTTTTTAGAAGAATTAGGCTGCTATGGAAAACAGGATAGAGACCCAGCTGCTAGGGTTATTTCAATTGCTCATTTTGCGCTAATTCGACTGAATGAGCAGCAACTAAAATTAGTAGAATCCTACGAAGCACATTGGTTTGGGATAGACGAAATTCCTGATTTAATCCTTGATCATAATAAAATGATTGCTGCTGCACTAGAAAAATTACGTCTTAAAGCTAGATATCAACCCATCGGCTTCGAACTCTTACCTAAGAAATTTACGATTCCCCAATTAAAAAAATTCTATGATGCCATTTACCAAAAAAAACATGACCGTCGTAATTTTAGAAAAAAGATACTAGATATGGATATTTTAAAGAAATTAACCGAAAAAGATAAGACTACTTCCCGAAAAGGAGCTTTTCTATACCAATTTGATAAAAGAAAATATAATAAACTAGTCAAAAAAGGCTTTAATTTTACGTTTTAAATTTGGTTTTTAAGGTAAAATTCATTCATTTTAATTTTCATTTGAAAATACCGTACACTACCGTTAAAAACTTACTAGATACAACCATTTTAATGATTAAAACATTCGATAAATATATTTTCCAAAGTAAACGGGTGTCCTTACTTTCCAACCAACTGTATGTTTTGGTTTGGCTATTTTTTCTATTGCCTTTCTTTTCGTTATCACAACCCTTTTCTGCTCAATTGACTGAAAAAAACTGGTTATCTATTTCTGATGGTTTAGCACATAATGGGGTCACTTCTATCCTAGAAGATTCTCAAGGTTTTCTTTGGATAGGGACGTACGATGGTCTCAATAGATACGATGGATATGAAATCAAGGTATTTAAAAACACCGTAGAACAAAAGATTTTTACTAGCAATCGAATTCGAACCATCAACGAAGACCAAAATGGCAATCTTTGGATCGGAACAGACGAAGGTATTTCCATTTACAATCCAAATAAGGAGCATTTCAAGAATATTTATTCTAACCTGTTGAAGAATCAAAAATTGAGTGGTCCTATTGTCAGAAAAATTATATTTTCAGAAAAACATAACGTAGCTTTTTGTGCCACTGAAGGATTTGGAATATTGGAACTAGGATTAGACTTTAGCTTCAAAACCCAATACCTACCTCCGCTAGAAGGTACTGTCAATACCATTTTATTTTATGATGGAATTCCTTTAGATGAAAACAATTATCTATTCTCTACCTCTAATGGTATGTACTTATTCGATTTTAGTACAAAAGAATTCACCCATATTTTAAAAGATAAAATCAGTTTTAGCAAGTCAATAACCAAAACGGATACAAATGAAATATTAGCCACTAAGGAGGCTGGCTTTACGGTTTTCAACTATACCGTTAAAAACAATAGCTATAATTTCACATGGAAAAAAAATTATTTAGAAGATACTAGATTTATGTCTTCAGGAATTGACAGCCTTGGCAATCTTTGGTTGGGTACACAATTAGATGGAGTCATCCGAATCGATAATTTCTCAAAACAAAAACTAGAACCTATTTTTCAAAAAAAACTTTTTGAAATTGATAATCTAAGAACCAGTTTTTTTCATTTTACAAAAAACAATGGTACTTGGGTAGGAACTTTTAATCGAGGATTATACAATTTTGATTTGCAAGAAAATCCATTTAAATACTACAATGCAGAAATGGATTTACCCTACGGATTAACTACCAATCGTATTTCGTCCTTTAGTTGGTTGGATCGTGATCGATTTTTCATCAATGCGATTCGGGGAGGTTTAGCACTTTTCAATATTGAGAATCAAGCATTTCAACCCTTACCTTTTTCAATTCCAAAAGCCTTGGATAAAAGAGTAGCAAAAGTATTTGTAGATAGCCGAAAAAATACTTGGTTGTGGTTTTCAGAAGGTAATGGATTGAAAAGAGTGAGAAATGGAAAAAATAATTTAGAAGAAATCAACTATTCAGGCTTACCCATTTTAAAGGACCTCAGTGTAAGGTATATAACTCAGGATAATGATGGCAATATTTGGCTAGCAGCCGTAGAAGGAGTTTATAAAATAATTCTCGACGAAGCCAATGAAATTGAGCAGATCATTTCCCTTAATGACCACCCATTTTTTGAAAAAAATAATAAAATTCTTACTGCGCGTTATATTTATACTGATATAAAAGATAAAGGAACAATTTGGATTGGAACACAAACAAAAGGTCTATTTCGAATCAAATTAGGCAATAGTATTACGCTGCAAGATGCTAGTTTTGAACAATTCCTTCATGACGAAAAAAAGCGCAATTCTTTACCAAGTAATTTCGTGACTTGTATTCTACGGATACCTGATGGCAGCTTATGGATTGGTACAGAACGAGCTGGGATCAGTTTTGTAATTGAAAAGGAGAATGGCTTAGAATTTACTACTTATTCAGAATCTGAAGGGCTCTCCAATAATGTTGTAAAGGCAATTATTTATGATAATGAAAACTTATGGATTCCAACAAATATTGGATTAAATAAATTTGATCTGAATACCAAACGGTTTCAAACTTTCAGAAAAACAGATGGTTTACCCTTTGAAGATTTTGAATACTTTACCGAAAAATCCAGTAATGGATTATTATTTTTTTCGAGTACCAATGGATTTTGTTTCTTTGACCCTGATGATATGAAAACCAAAGAATCACTTCCTACCCTTGTCTTAAGCGATTTAAAACTATTTGGAAAAACGGTTCAACCCAACGATACTACAAACGGTCGTGTAATCTTAAAACAATCGCTTAATAATTCAGAAAAAATAAAATTAAGCTACGATGAAAACGTTTTTTCTATTGGACTTAAATCCTTACACTTCTCCAATCCTGACAATTATTATATCCGCCATCAACTTTTACCAATTAATGAAAACTGGATAAAAATCTCTTCTGATCAAAAAGAGATCTCCTATAACGGTCTCCCTCCTAATGATTATACATTTCGTGTCCAAGCCTCTAATTCTCAGGAAGAATGGACCGATATTCGATCCTTAAAAATTTCCATCGCACCTCCATTTTGGAAAACAACTTGGGCCTATTTACTTTATGCTTTATTGTTTTTTGGAATCATTGGCTTAGTTGTTTATGTTTTTTTAAGAATTCAGTCTTTAAACCACAACCTTACCATTGAGAAGATTGAAAAAGATAGTATCAAAGAACTTAACGCTTCAAAATTAAGATTCTTTTCTAACATTGCCCATGAAATAAAAACACCGATTGCCTTAATTTCAGGTTCCGTCGATTTAATGTTGAATAAATTTAAAACGGGTGGCAATGTGAATGAAAATTTAGAACGTATCAAAAGGCAGTCTGGAAGAATCAACCAGCTAGTGGAGCAGGTACATGATTTTCAAAAAGCAGATGCCAATGTCTTAAAAATGAAAAACACTCATTTTTTGTTTGATGATTTTGCCATTAATCTGATTAAAGATTTTCGATTTATGGCCAAACAAGAACAAAAAGAAATTTTCTTTAAATCAAATGATGAGCCGATTTATGTTTTGGCTGATAAGAAAAAATTAGAGAAAATTTTTAATAACCTTTTGAGTAATGCTTTTAAATATAGTCAAGCAGGTGATCAAATCACCTTTTCCTATTATCGAGATAATAATAATCTCATCGTTCAGGTTCAAGATACTGGAAGAGGAATTAGTGAAGAGGATCTTCCACATATTTTCAAACGATTTTACCAGTCAGAAAACAACCTTACAAAAGTAGGAGGAGCAGGAATAGGACTTGCTTTCTCTAAGAAATTAGTTGATATGCATCTCGGTTATATTGATGTATCGAGTAAGTTCAATGAAGGATCTACCTTCTCGGTTCGCCTTCCAATCATAAAAGAACACCTACCCCAAGATATAAAAGACCGTGAGAAAGCCATCTTAAAAGAAGAAGAAAATTTCCTAACGGAAAATTTGATAGATAGAAAGGTGGCATTAGAAAATATAATTCTCGATACTGATTTTTCAAAAACTAAAATATTTTTAGCAGAAGATAATCCTGAATTAAGAAACTTTATCACAGAAGTTTTATCTAAATTTTTCACTGTCAAGTCATTTTCTAATGGCAGAAAATGCTGGGAAGCTATGAAGGACGAATGGCCTGACTTACTAGTCAGTGATGTTTCGATGCCAGAAATGAATGGATTCGAACTATGTAGGAATATCAAATCAGATATTAAAACTAGTCATATTCCTATTATACTTTTGACGGCTTTGACTTCTATCGAAAATCAAATTGAAGGACTAGAAGTCGGCGCAGATAATTATGTTAAAAAACCATTTGATGTCCAACACCTTGTACTAAGTATCAATGCCTTGCTCAAAAGTAGAAAACAGCTACGAGAACGGTTCCAGATTGATTACCCCATGGGATTAGAAAAAAGTCAACACAATGAAAATGATGCTGTTTTTCTAGAAAAATTATTCGAAATTATGGAAATCAATCTAGATAATCAAGAAGTAGAAATAGACAGTTTTGCTAAAAAATTACATCTTAATCGTACTCATTTTTATCAAAAAGTAAAAGCGCTTACCGACCAAACGCCTTACGAATTAATGAAAGATTTTCGTTTAAAAAAAGCAGCCGAAATGTTGATCAACCGGGACCTTTCCGTTAGTCAGGTTTATACCATGTCCGGTTTTAAAAGTCGTACTCATTTTAGCAAATTATTTAAAGAAAAATACAATATCTCGCCTGGAAAATATGGGAAGTAATCCTTTTAACTCCCAATATTTCCTTAAATAAGCCTTCCTTTTATTCCAAAATACATTTCAATTACTCAGAAAGACAATAATACTACATGGTATCTTTAACCTTGTAGAGGAATCATTGTCAATTATTTAGGAAATTCTAACCTCCAAAAGTTGTCGAGAAGCTCCAATAATTCGAATCCTTAAATAACCTTATAATTTCAAAATAAAAACAGTAATTCATGCGATACCTATTGCTCCTCCTATCTTGTTGTCTACTCTACGCTTGTGGAACAAATCAAACACAAGCACAGGGAAAAAATACCACAAAAAAAAGTCAACCTAATATTGTTGTCATTTACTTAGATGATCTAGGATATGGAGATGTTGGGGTCTATGGTGCAGATAATTTACCCACCCCAAATATGGATAAATTAGCGAATGGAGGAGTAATGTTTACCGATGGATATGCAACTTCAGCAACCTGCTCACCAAGTCGGTATGCCCTCTTGACAGGCAGTTATCCTTGGCGAAATAAAAAAGCGAAAATTCTTCCTGGTACGGCCCCTTTATTAATCAAAACAGACCAGATGACTTTACCTAAGATGCTCAAAGAAAAAGGGTATCAAACCAGTGTCATAGGTAAATGGCATTTGGGTCTTGGTAGTGGCTTAGTCAATTGGAATCAAAATATTTCTCCAGGTCCCAATGAGATCGGATTTGATTACTCTTATATCATGGCAGCCACCCAAGATAGAGTACCAACCGTTTATATTGAAAATGGAAAAGTACGAAATCTTGATCCGAACGATCCCATCGAAATAGACTATAAGAAAAACTTTGAGGGGCAACCAACTGGTTTAGATAACCCTGAACTCCTCAAGATGGGATGGCACCACGGTCATAATAGCAGTATCGTCAACGGTATTCCAAGAATTGGGTACATGAAAGGAGGAGAATCTGCCAGATGGGTAGATGAAAACATGGCAGATACTTTTTTAGTGCGTGCTCAAAATTATATTGTTGAACATAAAGACGAACCATTTTTCCTATACTATGGTATGCAACAGCCCCACGTGCCACGTACTCCACATCCACGCTTTGTTGGAAAATCAGGAATGGGTCCTCGGGGTGATGTGATTGTTGAAGCCGATTGGTGTGTTGGTGAACTGTATAAAACATTGGAAAAAGAAGGACTTTTAGAAAATACCCTCATTATTCTTACCAGCGACAATGGACCCGTCTTGAATGATGGGTACAACGATGATGCGGTCGAAAAATTAGGAGATCATAAACCTTCTGGTAATCTGCGTGGAGGAAAATATAGCCTATTCGAAGCGGGAACAAGAGTTCCATTTATCACTTATTGGAAAGGAGCAATTCAACCTCAAAAATCAGATGCCCTGGTTTGCCAAGTGGATTTGTTCTCTTCGATCGCGGCCTTAGTGGGGAGCAAACAGCGAGTAGCGGACAGTGAAGACCTATCTGACGTATTTTTGGGAAAAAGCAATAATGGCAGAAAAAATTTGGTCTTAGAAGCAACCACTCGGACAGCTTTTCGTCAGGGAACATGGGTGATGATTCCCCCTTTTAGAGGTCAGGCGCTTAATAAAAAGGTGAATATTGAAACGGGAAATCTGACCGATTTTGGTTTGTTTAATTTAGCCGATGATATTGGTCAACAAAATAACTTAGCAAAAGAACAACCAGAAAAGCTACAAGAAATGATTGCCGCCTTTGAAGCAATTCGTGGAAAGGATTACAAAAAGAATATCCAAAATTTAAAATTGAAATAAACTATCTATGAAACCTATTTTTTCCTTTTTTTCGCTTATTATTTTTAGCGGTCTTCTTAGTTCATTAACTGCGAAGGAAGTTATTCGTATTCAACCTCAAGAAGGAGATATGACGGCGAAGGTCAGAGACTTACTAGAAAATGCTAAGGATAAAGAACTTGAATTAATATTCGAAAAAGGAGTATATCATTTCAATCCTGATTATGCGGTAGGTAAATATTGTGCCATCACAAATCATGATAATGGTTGGAAAAAAATCATTTTCCTTCTAGAAGGATATGATCAAATAAACATCATTGGTAATGGTGCTGAATTAATTTTTCATGGCCGAGCACTCCCCTTTCAATTTATTAATTGTGGCAAAATTAATATAAGTGGTCTTACGATTGACTGGGATATTCCTTTTACCATGCAAGGAACCGTCATCGCAACTAACCAAAAAGAAGATTGGATAGATCTTAAAATGTTTAACGAAGGCTTTTCGTGGAAACTAAGGAAAGGGCAATTAAATTTTCCAAATATTGATGATTATAATTATACCAGACCAGGCAGTAGTCTTGCCTGGAATGCTAAAGAGAAAAGAGTGGCACATGGTGCATGGGATATGAATAGTATGCCAAAATGGGTGGAGAAAAAAGCCAATGGAATTATAAGAATTCATGAAAAAAGAAAACGTTATCCTGCCGTCGGCGATATCTTAAATTTTAAAGGCCCCAAAGGAGAAAACCGATATGCACCTGCCGTTCATATAGTCTCTTCTAAAAATATTCATATTGAAAAAGTAATTGTACACCATGCCTTGGGAATGGGTTTCTTATTGGAAAAATCAGAAAATGCTACCCTTTCTAATTGTGGTGTCTACGTTCGAGAAGGATCAGATAGAGTGATTTCTGCCACAGCAGATGCCACACATTTTTGTAATTGCAAGGGAGATATCTTAGTAGAAAATTGTCGTTTCCAACATATGTTAGACGATGGCACAAATGTTCACGGAACCTATATGGAGGTTGAAAAAATTGTTGATAATCATACACTTATCGTAGGTTTTGGTCATTTTCAACAATCAGGTTTTGATTTTACAGCAGCTGGTGACGAAATTTGGTTTATCCAACAACCTAGTCCCCAAAGAGGGGTGACCAACACCGTAAAATCTACTAGAATCATTAATGAAATGCTTATCGAAATAAGTTTTGTGAATACATTACCAAAGGATATAAAAGAAGGAGATCTAGTGGAAAATAAAACATGGAATCCTACCTTTACAATGCGTGGTTGCACCATCAAAGATCATCGCGCTAGAAATATTGTCGTAAAAACACCTAAAAAAGTAGTTATAGAAGATAATGATTTATCATCCATGATGTCTTCCATTCTTTTTCGAGGAGAATCTTTTTACTGGTTTGAATCAGGTTCATTAGAAGATGTAACGATTCAAAATAATCGATTTAATTATTGCGCCTATTCTGGTTCAGAACATGCGGTACTTTATATCACACCACGCTTGGGTAAATCATTCGATCAAACAGCATCTTACGATAGAAATATAAAATTTTGTAATAATACAATTACAACTTTTGACAATAGAATTGTGATCGCTGACAGAGTGGATGGATTATTGATCAAAAAAAATGAGATCACGCATCAACCTACGCAAAAATCATTGTATCCTGAAGCCCCACTTTTTGATTTTACAAATTGTAAGAATGTAAAAATTATCGACAACACTTACCACGGTAAACATCAAAAAATTTATAAAACCGACCAGGCCTCTCAATCCAATGTCCAAACTAAAAACAACAAAGGTTTTTCTAACGAATTACCCACACTTCTTTCAAACCAAAATTAAATGAACCGAGTATACTTTTTCCTAACCATCTCACTTAGTTGTTTCCTTTTTTTTTCTTGTGGTAATAGTGATGCTAATAAAACAAACGAGATTGAAACTAAAAGACCCAACATTCTTTTCGCCATTGCCGATGATGCTTCTTGGAAACATTTTGGAGCATACGGTTGCAACTGGGTCAAAACACCTGCCTTTGACCGTGTGGCCAAGGAAGGTATTTTGTTCACTAGAGCTTACACCCCCAACGCAAAATGTGCCCCTTCTCGTTCTTGTATCTTAACAGGTAGAAATTCTTGGCAACTCGAACAGGCAGCCAATCACTCTCCACACTTTCCTGCAAAATTTAAAACTTACGCAGAAACCTTAGGAGAAAATGACTATTGGGTAGGCAGTGTCGCAAAGGGTTGGGCACCTGGAAATGCTGGAAAAAAAAATGGAATACCTCGCCAATTGACAGGACCAAAATTTGATACGCACCAACTTACTCCTCCCGGAGACAAAATGTCAAAGAACGACTATTCAAAAAATTTTGAAGATTTCCTGGATAAAAAACCCGATGACCAGCCTTTCTGTTTTTGGTTTGGCAGTCACGAACCTCACCGTGCCTATGAATACAATATCGGCGCTAGTAAAGGTGGCAAAAAATTATCAGATATATCGGAAGTGCCAACCTTTTGGCCAGACGTTGATTCTGTCCGCACGGATATGCTTGATTATGCTTTTGAAATAGAATACTTCGATGGACACTTAAGCCGGATGTTAAAAAAACTGGAAGAAACGGGTGAATTGGACAATACCATTGTGATCGTAACCGCTGATAACGGAATGCCCTTTCCTAGAATTAAAGGCGACATCTACGAATATTCTCACCACTTGCCTCTGGCCATTATGTGGGGGAACGGGATTAAGAACCCTGGCCGAGTGGTAAAGGACTATGTAAACTTTATTGACTTCGCTCCCACCTTTTTAGAACTGGCCAACATAAATCCAACCAAAGCAGGCATGCAGCCAATTACAGGGAATAGTTTGACAGATGTTTTATTTGAAGAAAAAGAATCCTATCCAAATAGAGATTTTGTCTTAGTAGGAAAAGAGCGCCACGACGTCGGTAGACCCGATGATCAAGGATATCCTATTCGCGGAATCATTCGAGACGACATGCTCTATTTAAAAAATTTCAAAACAGATCGTTGGCCAAAAGGAAATCCTGAAACAGGTTATTTAAATACGGATGGTAGTCCAACTAAGTCCTATATTTTGAATACTCGAAGAATTAAAGGAGACGAGAAATATTGGCAATTAAACTTAGGAAAAAGAGAAGCAGAAGAATTTTACAATGTTAAAGAAGATCCTTTTTGCATGAATAATTTAGCCAACAACGAAAAATTTTCAGACCTCAAAACAAAGATGGCGAAGGAAATGACGGATAAATTAACCGCTCAAGAAGATCCCAGAATATTAGGTAAAGGAGATATTTTTGATAATTATGAATACTCAGGTAAAGTGGCTAATTTTTATGAACGATATATGAAAGGTGAAAAAATTCCAACCTTTTGGGTGGAAGACTCGGATTATGAAAAGGTTGGAATTCTAAAAGACTAAGAACACTGTGGGCTAAAGAATGTTGACAATATAATTTAAACTAATCTGAAAAATGAAAAAACAATTTTTTTTTGGCCTAAGTCTATTTTTCTTGACTACCCTGAGTTGTCAACGAAAGGTCCAATCTACAAAAATGGATCTGCCGCCGCCAAATATTTTGTGGATTTTTTCAGAAGACCTCTCTCCATTTATGGGATGCTATGGAGATACCATCAATGCCGGACATACGCCAGTAATTGATCAATTGGCCAAAGACGGTGTTTTGTTTACGCAGGCATTTGCGACGGCTCCCGTTTGTTCTCCCAGTCGTTCAGCAATCATGACCGGTAAGATGCAAACGACCATCGGCGTTCACCACCACCGTTCTAGTCGTACCACCAACGGAGAAGTTGTACCCCCAAAATTGCGAATTAATCTTCCTAAATACCTCACTACCCTTCCCGAGTTGATGCGAGCAGCTGGTTATTTTACTTTTAATAGTGGAAAAGATGATTACAATTTTCATTATGATCGTAGAAAATTATATAGTGTTGGAACTAAGGAAAATTACTTGGCGGGGATGAACGGCTGGCAAGGAAATACTTCAAAAAATAAAATTTCTTTTACCGAAGATACTTGGAGAGCAAGATCGGATAAAAATCAACCTTGGTTTGGCCAAATAATGATTTTAGGTGGAAAAGCGAGAAATAAACATGTTCGAGAAGGAGAAGAATTATCGCCAAATGAGGTACCTATACCTAGCTATTTTCCAAATATTCCAGCCATGCGAAAATCATGGACCGAACATTATAATGCGGTACGCGGGGCAGACGCGCAGGTGGAAGAAATCTTAAAACTGCT
>CALGJS010000284.1 GCA_937927835.1 uncultured Saprospiraceae bacterium
CTCACTTCTACCCTGAATCTTGACCTTACGCTTAACCCTGATTTCTCACAAGTTGAAGCAGATGAATTGGTAACCAACTTGACTAGATTTAATATTTCCCTTCCCGAAAAGAGAACTTTCTTTTTAGAAAATGCCGATGTATTTGCCAATTTTGGTACGGGTGGTGTTCGTCCTTTCTTTTCTAGAAAAATTGGTTTGAATAGTAATTTAGAAACCGTTCCGATTTTATATGGCGCTAGAGCTACTGGTAATATTGATCAAAACAATAGAATTGGCTTGATGAATATTCACAGTCGATCTTCTGCTAATTCTTTTGGTCAAAATCAATCTGCGATTGCGTACAAAAGACAATTCGGTCGATCTCATATTCAAGGACTCTTCCTCAATAGACAAGCGTATGACAATACCGAATCCGTTAAAGATGACTACGGAAGAAATATCAGTATTGAAGGTCTTTATCAATCCAACAATGGAGAAGTAAATATCTGGGGCGGCGCGCATGGTTCAATAAAAGCGGGTTTTAATGATCAGAATATGGTCTATAACGCTGGTGGAAAATATAGAAATGCCAATTGGACTTTTGCCACCGAAGTGGTCATGTTTCAAGAAAATTATTTTGCGGATATTGGCTTTACCGCTCGTGTTAATAATTATGATGCAGAACGAGATACAACCATTCGCGCTGGATTTAATTCTGAATATGCTTATATAGAATATCAAAAAAGACCTAGATCTGGAAATATCATCCGACATCAATTTGATATTGAAAACAATAGTATCGTTAATTCAGATTGGAGTTTTAATGAAACTACTACGGACTTGCATTATGCTATGACTTTTAAAAGTACAGCTCGATTTGAAACGGAAGTTTCCTATAATGATATTTCCTTACTTTTTCCTTTTAGTTTTACGGGTGATACGCCTTTTCCAATCGATAGATATAGAACGTTTAGCGGCGAAGTATCTTTCCAATCAGATGAACGTAAAGATCTTTCTTTTGATGGCTCCGCAAAAACAGGAGGTTTTTATAATGGTCGATTGACCTCTTTTAATCTCGGGGCAAACTATAGAATTCAACCTTGGGGAAATTTTTCTGTTGGCTACCAATGGAATGATTTAAGTTTTCCTGATCCTTATGGACAATCAAAAATCACTGCACTAATTTCTAAAATAGAAATAGGATTTAACAAAAATCTTTTGTGGACTACACTTTTCCAATACGTAGATCAATCCGACTATATGGGAATCAATAGCAGGCTACAATGGAGGTTTTCTCCCATGTCGGACATCTTCTTAGTTTATGTAGATAATTATGATATTGATCAGCTTTCGCCAACCGGCAATAAATCTTTGTTATCCAATAATCGAGCGGTAATTTTAAAAGTTAATTATTGGTATTAATGTGAATCAGTAGTTGAAAAATAATTGAAATAGTATAAATAAGAATATCATTCTAATTAACATGGGTGTTTTTGCTATTTGCCTTTGGCCATTGGCTTGCTAACCCGTCCCTTCGGGTTCGCTAATTAGCATTAGCTCATCCTCTTCTATCGCGATTAAGTGAAGCAAATAGCGAAATGCAAATAGCAATTTAATAAGCTACTTTTAGTTTTTACTACTAATTTGCGTTACTTATTATTATTCGATAATAGATTTTAAAATAGAGAACTATCGGCTTTCTGACAAAAATGCTTTTACCATACTAAATCGATTAGATTCCTAAAGGTATAACGATTGAGGTTTCATATCTTGAAGTCTCTAGAGATTACACACATCATTAAACAACTTCAACAATTTACTTTACAGAAAGTCATTAAAATGAATAAATTTATTTTTTCAGCACTACTATTATTTTCGTTCGCTTTTATAATTACTTCTTGTGATAAAGACGAAGAACCAGAAACAATTGATTTTGATTATCATGCACATGTTCGTTCTCCCAATACGGAAGATAAGCACGTCAATGATTCGATCCATATCCACGTTGATTTTGAAAGTCATACAGGAGAAACGGTGCACCATGTCAATGTCAAAATTTATAACAAAACCGACAATACGCAAGTCGTTTATGATGAGCCAGGTGATGCACACGTACATGCGATGGAAGGATCATTTGGTTACCATGATGATTTTCCACTAACCGTTGAAAAAGGAATTTCCGCACATAGCGACTGGATTCTAGAAGCAACAGTTTGGGGACCAGTAGGTGAAGATGGAGTAAGAGAAGGAGAAGTGATTGAGTCAATTGAATTTCATGTGCATCCTGAGTAGATGAAAAAATTAATTAGCTAATAGCTAAATAATCACTTAAAAACGGAAATTAAAAAAGGGTTGTCAACAATAAGTTGACAACCCTTTTTCCTTATTGAATTAGAATTATTGCGAAGCCACGATTACGGACATTCCTATTCTAATTCCCATTCTCATTCTTTAGCTATTCTAATTCCTTAACCGTTCATAGAAGTTAAGAATTCTTCATTCGTTTGCGTATGTAGCATATGCTTACGTAAGAATTCCATCGCTTCGTCTGGCTTCATATCTGCCAAGTGTTTACGGAGGATAAACATTCGCTGTAAAGTTTCCTTATCAAACAGCAAGTCTTCTCGACGTGTGCTCGACTTGGTAAGGTCGATAGCAGGGTAGAGACGTTTGTTGGCCAAAGAACGATCCAACTGTAACTCCATGTTACCTGTACCTTTAAATTCTTCGAAGATTACTTGATCCATCTTAGAACCTGTATCAATCAACGCAGTTGCTAAGATCGTTAAGGAACCACCATTTTCAACGTTACGGGCTGCCCCGAAAAATTTCTTTGGTTTGTGTAAAGCGTTTGCTTCCACACCACCCGACAATACTTTTCCACTTGCTGGTGCTACGGTGTTATACGCTCGTGCCAATCGGGTAATCGAATCAAGTAGGATCACTACATCGTGTCCACATTCTACCAAACGTTTAGCTTTTTCGAGTACGATACCTGCTACTCTTACGTGGTTATCTGCTGGTTCATCAAACGTAGAAGCGACTACTTCCGCATCAACGTGACGCTTCATATCCGTTACCTCTTCAGGACGTTCATCTACTAGTAAAATTAGCAAATAACATTCAGGATGATTTTTTGCAATGGCATTTGCAACATCTTTTAGTAAGAAGGTTTTACCCGTCTTAGGTTGTGCTACGATCAAACCACGTTGTCCTTTTCCAATTGGAGAAAACAAATCAATCATTCGCTCTCCATAATCTTTTCCATTTCCGGTTTTATCCGTTAATTGGAATTTTTCGTTTGGGAATAATGGTGTCAAATAATCGAAAGGAACTCGATCTCTTACCTGTTGTGGTTCTAAACCGTTGATGTTAGAAACTCTTAATAAGGCAAAATATTTCTCCCCTTCTTTTGGTGGACGAATTGCACCTTTGACGGTATCTCCAGTTCTCAAACCAAATAATTTAATCTGGCTAGGAGAAACATAAATATCATCAGGAGAAGTCAAGTAATTATAATCAGAAGAACGTAAGAAACCATAACCATCAGGCATCATTTCTAAAATTCCTTCTCCTTCAATAATACCATCTAATTCTATATTAAATTTATCTGGATCTGGTGCTGCTGGTGCGGCAGGTGCCTCTCGACGGTCATCACGATTGTCTCTACGATCATCTCTACGATCGCGATCATCACGGCTACGATTATTATCACGGCGGTCGTCTCTACGATCGTCTCGATCGCGGTTGTCACGGCGATCATCTCTACGATCATCACGTCGATCATCTCTACGATTGTCACGACGATCATCTCGATCATCACGGCTACGACTATCGCGACGGTCATCACGACTGTCTCTCCGATCATCTCTCCGATCGCGATCATCACGGTCATCTCGACGATCATCTCGACGGTTATCACGGCGATCGTCTCGATCAGCCGAACGACGGGTAGACGTTTTACGGTCACCATTACTTCGGGTAGACGTTTTTTCGCGGTCATCTTCCTCAGTCTTCTTTGCTTTAGCAGCTGGTTTAGAATGCTTTTCTTCTTTTGCTTTCTTCTCCTCCTTTTTGCCACTATCTTCTTTACCTACTGCCTGTTCATCAAGGATCTTATAGATAAGTTCTTTTTTTGTCAATTTTTTATACCCTTTCAACTCTAGCTCTTCTGCTAGACTTTTAAGTTCAGGTACCAGCATATCATTTAGCTGCAAAATGTCGTACATACAAGTGTTTTTTAAGAAAAAATTATTATTAGGTTAGTCAAGTCTCGTGCTATAATTATTTTCACGTTATTTGATATAATATATTTGATTTGATAAGTTTATGGACAAGTGGGTATTAAAATTACTCACTTGGCCTTCTAGATTCAATTGGAAATGTTGAATGTGGAACTGTTTACCTGCCTGTAGGTGTTATTTATTTCAATAAAACTTCGATTTTATAAACCTTTAAACCTAATAAGAGGTATAAATAAAGAGGAAGTATGAAAAGTGGGAATTAAAGGGAATACTACTTAAACATGTTTAAGCTCAATAATATTCGGGAATTAATGATGAAAAAGTAAAAAACAGGCGTGATTAACTTTCTTATGGCGTAAAAATACACAATATTTTATAAATCCAAATATTATCTTTGCAAAAAGAAACGATAATTTTTCCACAATGTTTTGCTAAAAGCCATTTTATCACAATTTATAACTAAATATCTTAATGTTAACCATAAAATTTATTAGAGAAAACCAGGA
>CALGJS010000285.1 GCA_937927835.1 uncultured Saprospiraceae bacterium
TCTCGGATGTTTTCTGTTTCATTTCGATCGTTGGTAATCCAAACTTCCATTCGAGTAATCTTAAACAGCGATCTTATTTGTGGAAGGTTCTGCAAGGATTCTTCAAAAGTACCACGATTATAATGTGTCAGAAAGAAATGGCGATTTTCATCATACTCATCTGCACGAACTTCAAATTCTTGTACTTGACTTCCTCCTTCGATTCGGATACTTTGGTTTTGTGATTTTTGTTGCGAAGCCACTAAACCAAGGGTTAATTTACCAAAACGTAATTCGGTGTGTAAACCAAAAAGACTTTGACTTCCTTTAATTAAAGAAGAACGCAGTGGAAAACTAACATTACCAACTTCAATGGTTTTAATGATATCGTCTTCATTAAAAGCATCTGCATCGTAATCCAGTTTCATGGTATTTTGAAAATCAAAAGTTGCTTGTGTATTATAGTTGGTACTCATTTTGAGTTTTTCCCCAATTGCTGCTTCCACACTCATTTCAATATCCATATCAAAATCAAAACCACCCACTCGTTCCCGATTGGCAAAAACTCCCGGTGCCTGGGTACGTTGATAATCCACTGCGAAAGTAAGATCAATATTACCCTGAGGCTTAATATCTACTCCAGTACCTCCAAAGAGTCGATCTCGTAAACTTTCTTCCACATCGATTTTGCTGAGGGGATCTTCCCTGTTAGATAGTTTGCCACCTCTTTTACCTACTCCCGCCAGTCGGTCGAAGTAGGCCTTTTCTTCTTGTTTGGATTTGTACTCCAAATATTCTTCGAATGTCATGTAGGAAGGCATTCGGAAATATTCGTCTCCAATTTTTTCCGTAATGATGTACGTACCCGTTTCTGGATCGAAATTGACTTCTTTTTCGATGATCGACGGATCTTGAAGATCAAACGGATTATTAGCCGGATTAGAAATGTGATCGCCATAGCGTTCTGATACTGGCGGCAGGGTATCTTGAGCCAATACTATTTCCGGACCAAAAGGATCCTTTAAGTTATCGCCGGCAGGTAATGTGGCATTTGTCAAGTTGATCAGACAGAAACAAAAGATCACTGACAGGAGTAAATTTTCTATTTTCATAATCGATTTCAGTGCGAAAAATATAAACGATACCAATTGTATCGCCATAGAGTAACGTTATAAAGGAGCGGTCTTAGTTTAGCAACGATTTATTTAACGTTTGTTCCTTACTAAGTGACTCAGCATCTTATTACATTAATTTATATACTTACGAAAAAAAAACAAATAAGTTCTTATCACTTATTTGGTCATTATAGACCCAATCAAACGAATAATTAGGGTTTTTAACTTACCGTGAATGTTATCGGAACGGAAGGGCCTAGTATTGCTAAGAAAGTTGTTTCAGGGCCACTTTTATCAGTTGTTCAACACTGGTGAATTTCTCGGCCTGTAACACTCGATTTAGGGTCTTTTGCACAGAGACTTTAGCGAAGCCAAGGGCAACTAAAGCAGATAACGCCTCTGCTCTTAATGTATTGTCCTGAGTGCCTAAACTTACCATATTATCGCCTGAATCTTTCATCACTTTGTCTTTTAGGTCTAAAATGATTCGTTTTGCTGTTTTGGGTCCAATTCCTTTCACTCGGTTAAAGGCCGCTACATTTTCCGCTAATATGGAGGCACGAACTTCCGCTGGTGTCATCCCTGAAAGAATAACCCGAGCCGTATTAGGGCCGATTCCTGATACTGAAATCAAGAGTTTAAAAAGACTTCGTTCTGTCTCTTCACTAAATCCGTATAAAGTATTGCTATCTTCTTTGATGTGCTGATGAATCAAGATTTTGACTCGTTCTTCTTTTTCGATCTGCGCGTAGGTATGCAAGCTTACATTGACATGGTAGCCGATGCCACCTGTTTCGACAATGATGAATGTTGGATTTTTGTGTGTTATTGCTCCTTTTATGTAGGAAATCATGTTTAGGAATGTTGAATAAATAAATTACGATTCTATGCTTCCTTTTTTGGGTCACTCGTCACCTGCCTGTCGGCAGGCAGGTCACCAAAATGGTTATTATACCCAGCATAACGCCAATTTTGGTTCTTTGATTGACTCAAAAATAGTTTGCCTAGTATCTAAACTTATTTAATCGCCATTCCTTAGCCCTTCTTTTACGCGAAAATACTAAAATTTAAGGCTTTCTAGGGTAATTTTGTATGTCGTCCCCCTTCGTTTCTTCCTGAAGTTATTTAAAAACTCCAAAATTGCCTACGAACTGATTAAATTATTTAACTCTTCCCCGAATCAAGTTCGGGACAGGCGCCTTTTTTTTCGTCAATAGCGCGGCTATTCACTCAAAAAAGAGCCTCGATTTAAATCATTTTCTCTAGTTCTCGTCTGCTTTTAGAATTCTTAAGCAACTTCAACTATCTTTGCCCAAAAAACAATTAATATGAAAATTCTCTTGCTTGGTGGCGGTGGTCGCGAACATGCTTTTGCTCATAAATTTCAGGAAAGTCCTTTCTGTGAGCAGTTATTTATTGCTCCAGGAAATGCCGGAACGGCGGACTGTGGTACCAATGTGAACCTTAATCCGAATGATTTTCCCGCACTAAAGGCTTTTGCAATAGAAAACGACATAGAAATGGTCGTCGTAGGACCAGAAGAACCCTTAGTTCGTGGAATTTTCGATTTTTTTGGGACGGATGAAGCACTAGAACATATTCCCGTCATTGGTCCTTCAAAAGAAGGGGCTCAATTGGAAGGAAGTAAAGCTTTTGCAAAGGCTTTTATGGCCGGTCAAAATATACCAACTGCTGATTATCAAGAGTTTACAGCTAAAACCCTGGATAAAGGATTGGATTTTTTGGATAAAACCACTACGCCTATCGTATTGAAGGCAGATGGCCTTGCAGCAGGTAAAGGTGTCTTGATTTTAGAAGATCGAGAAGAAGCGAAAAAAGAGTTTCGTGCGATGCTGGACGGAAAATTTGGTGATGCGGGTACTCGAGTGGTCGTAGAATCGTTCCTTGATGGGATCGAATTCTCTGTTTTTGTCCTTACAGATGGACGAAATTATAAAGTATTACCAGTTGCCAAGGATTATAAGAGAATTGGTGAAGGAGATACGGGACTAAATACGGGTGGAATGGGTGCCGTCTCTCCAGTTAATTTTGTAGATGATAAGATGATGGAAAAAGTAGAAAAACGCATCATTATTCCTACCATCAAAGGTCTTCAGCAAAGAGATATTATTTATCAGGGTTTTATTTTTATTGGATTGATTAGTGTCGGTGGAGAACCCTTTGTAATTGAATATAATTGTAGAATGGGTGATCCAGAAACAGAGGTAGTTTTGCCTCGTCTCAAAAACGATTTAACTGAACTAATGGTTGCTACGGCCAACGGTACTTTGAGTGATATTACCATCGAACAAGATCCACGAGCAGCGACCACCATCATGCTGGTTTCAGGAGGCTATCCGGAGGCTTATGAAAAGGGAAAAATCATCCATAATTTAGAAAATATAAAGACCAGTAAAATCTTTCATGCTGGAACTAAAATGGAAAACGACCAAGTGCTTACCAACGGGGGAAGAGTCTTAGCGATTACTTCTTTCGGTAAAGACTTTACGGAAGCGCTCGCCATCTCAAAAGATAATGCAAAACAAATAGATTTTGCTGGAAAATATTTTCGAGGAGATATTGGGATGGACTTGGCGGCTTTGCAGGATTGAGGTTTTGAGTTTTGAGTTTTGAGTTTTGAGTTTTGAGTTTTGAGTTTTGAGTTTTGAGTTTTTTAGTAAAAAAAATACGAGTAAGAAAAATTGTTCAATGCTTTTAACGATTGATCAGGTGGTTTTATTTCAAACGCTTTTTATGATTTTTTCAAAAAAAAATTTCCTAAAAAGCATTAGGAAGTTTTTCATCTGTCGTGGTAGCATAAGGTGTTGAGCCGTCTTTCAATTTTTTTCGAATCATATCCTCCACTGCCTGAAACCAACGAGGATGATCATTGAGTCCTTCGACTAGTTGAAGGTGTTCTCCACCTGCTTCTTCAAATTCTTCTTGATATTCATCACTAATCTCGATGGTTGTTTCAAAACAATCACAAATAAAAGCGGGACAAAAAACAAGTACTTTTTTCTTTCCCTCTTTAGCTAATTTTTCAATAATATCACTGGTATAAGGTTGCACCCAGGGGTCCCGTCCCAATCGAGATTGATAGCATTGGGTCCACATTTCTTTTGGAATTCCCAATCCTTTGACAATCCCACGAGTCGTTTCAGCACAACCAGCTGTATAACAAAGTCG
>CALGJS010000286.1 GCA_937927835.1 uncultured Saprospiraceae bacterium
ATCTCTATAAGATAAATAAAGACACCGGGGTTCATGTGTTGACCTTTAAAGGTTCCATTCCAGCTATCTTTTGGATCATTTAAGTTGACGTTGTTGGCTTCGTAAACCAATTCGCCCCAGCGGTCAAATATTTTAAAATTCGTAACTAGTCTAGCAGAATTATCTGCATTGGGAAAAAAGAAATCATTGGTACCATCGCCATTTGGTGAGAAGGCATTTGGAATATAAACATTCCTTGGTTTTTGAACTACAATTTGCATCGTATCCATATAGGTACAACCGGTGATAGAATCTATGGCGGTAACTAAATATTCGGCGGTATTGAATGGCTTACCAAAAGGTCTAATACAATCTGGACAATCTAGATATTCGATAGAAGTCCAATTAACAATTTGATTTAAAGGGGGATAAATTGAACCATCAATTTTTACGCTATCTCCTAAAAAGATGGTTTTATCTTCTCCGGCAGAAAGAAATACTTGGGGTGGTTCATAAATATCTATTTCAGTAACGGTTGTACAATTATTGACATCTTGAGTAAGTAGGGTATAAAAGCCTCCATCCAAATTACTGAAATTAGTAGCGGTTAATAAAGAGTCTCCATTCAAGCTGTTTTCAAAAGGAGGAGTACCACCTATAATTTCAGTTATGAAGATCGATCCATTTCCTTCATCAAAGCACTCAACATCTTCTTGTTCAACCACAACGACAATCGTATCTGGTTCATTAATTATTATCTCTGTTTCAAAAACACAGTCATCATCACTTGTGATCGTCACTTGATAAGGACCAGGTGATAAGTCGGTAAGATCTGGTTGGGTGGTATTATTTGACCAATTAAAAAGATAGTCGTCTGTGATGGAAGTTGGCGTGATGGCAGTAATATTTCCATTGTTATCACCATAACAAAGAATATCTAAAGATTCAAAAACAACGGATGGAGTAGGAGAATAAGTAACATAAATACTATCCGAATTCGTACAACCATTTAAAAAATCAGCTGTGACCCAATACCAGTTTTCGGTATTGACGGTGAAACTTGGATTAGTAGATCCATTTTGCCAAGTCCAGTTAACTGGAAGAGCGGTCGTTGGCGTTAACGTGATCGTTTCATCTTCGCAAAGTAAAGTGTCAGCTCCTAAAGTGATATCCGGTGTCTCAAAAAAGGTGATATTTATTTCGTCCATGGTTTCACAACCATCATCATTGGTCACAGTAACTGCATAATCTCCAGACATGGTGATTAATAGACTAGAGTTGCTGGTCGCATCGCTCCACTCGTAAGTCGTACCATTTGTTACAGTAGCATCAAGCGTCATATCGTTTTCGTCACAGAGAACTTGATCAACTCCAAAGTCTAGTACTCCAATTTCAGAAGCAGTAACATTAATACTGTCCACACCAACACAACCATTTGAAAAGTTAGCTGTGACCCAATATAAACCTTCGGTGTTGGCCATGTAGTTGGTATTGGTAGAACCATCTTGCCAGATCCATGTAGCGGTACCAGAAGTAACAGGAGTTAACTCAAAATCTTCTCCTTCACAAATGGTAATATCTTCTCCTAAATCTAAGTCAGGGGTTTCTTCAAAAAGAATATTTATTGCATCTTTCACTTCACAACCTGATTCGCTGGTTACGGTGACGGCATAATTTCCAGAGGTCATAATGACTAGGCTTGGCTCTGTAGTACCATCGTTCCATTCGTAGCTAAGGCCATCAGGTGTGATTGCATCTATTTGGATAGAATTTATATCACATAAAACTAGATCATCGCCTAAATCAAGTGGACTGACATCTTCATAAAAATCAATGATGAAGGAGTCTCTTCGAGCACAAAAACCAATATTTACATCTACCCAATAAATACCTGAATCGTTTGCATCAATTGTTGGATTAGTAGAACCATCATTCCATTCATAGGTAGCATTGATGGTGGTAGCATCTAGAATGATACTATTATTCTCTGAGCAAATCACCGTATCCATCAACGTAGAATTATTATCCAGTACATCAATTTGTAACAAAAAAGTATCTCTTATATTACAAGTATTGGGAGCCGTGGCGATTTGCATGACCGTATAGGATCCACTTTCTGTAAAAGTATAAGTTGGATCTTGTTCAGTTGAAGTATCGTCGGTGCCAAAGTCCCAGAAAAAACTTTCTCCATTTATGCCTGTATAAGTAAAGTCAACGGTCAATGGAACACAACCACTGGTAGGAGCATCTATAAAAGCAGAGGCAGTAACGGTTTCTATTTCAAAGTCTACTTTAAATACACCTATAGAACAGTTTATACTATTGGTTTGTGAATAGGCATTGGGAAGGGTCGTCATTATATTTCCACCAGGAGTACAAGAACAGACCGCTTGGTAAACCACACCAGATTTATCAAAACGACTGGTTCCACCATCTACATGACTCGCATTTCCATAATAAGTGCCAAATTCTAAGGTTTCTGCATTTGGCGAAAGCTTCGCTAAATAAAAGGTATTATCTCCCTCTGATTGGATGGCATCTGAAGTAATTGGTAATCCACTGCTGGCTTGATATCCAGAAAAATATATTCCATTACATTTATCTACCATAAAGGCAACCGGAACAAAGTCAAACCCAAAAACATTTCCAAAAACACTTCCAATGACCGTGCTATAATTTAGTTCACTTAGGTCTTCTGTAAATCCAGCTAAAAATTGTCCACTGCCAGGATTGGAAAAATAGGTGTCTGGTGTAATGTCAACATCGCCGGTAGTGAGTCCGTAAATATGTACATTCTCATCTTCGTCTATATCTACGAAATAACTATAGTCATCATCACTGGTACCAAAGTAGGTACTATTTATAATATTCTGACCGTTACTGGATAGCTTGATGATAAAGGCAGAATTTGTTCCGCCTGGCCAGGTTGATTGAAATCCACCTTCTCCGACTGGGAAATTTTGAGCTCCTGCTATTCCTGATAAAATGACTTCTCCTTCATCTAAAACTCGAATTCCTAGACCAGTATCGTTATCATCACCACCGATATAAGTAGACCAAAAGAGCGCGGATAAATCACTATTTAATTTTAAAGCCACTACATCTTGGCCTCCATTATTATTAGTCTGAAAGGCGTTTGAGCTAACTGGAAAATTACTGGAAAGGGTAGAAGAAACGATATAGATATTGTTTTGAGCATCAAGGATAATCTCTCCTCGGTTTGCGTCATTTGAGTTGGGAGTAATAAGATTCTCACCATCGTCATTACTGCCACCTAAATAGGTAGAACCAATTAGTCCACTTCCATCTGTGTTTAGTTTAGTGACGACAATTTCTTTAAATCCTGCGTTAGTTGGTTGAAAGGCCGTACTAGAAACAGGATAGTCTGAAGAGGTTGATACACCATAGATACATAGTTGCCCATTGAAGTCTACAATCATACTGTGTGGCTGATCAGTACTCGATCCTCCAATATAAGTAGCGTAAATTTGTTGACTACCGTTTGGCGTATATTTTGTGACGGCAATATCTCGTGCGCCACCTCCAAATTCAGTTTGAAAGGCACCTAAGGTGGTTGGATAACCAATATCAAAAGAGGCGCCTCCTGCATAGATATTTCCTGCATTATCATAGGTTGCCGTAAATCCCCAATTATCTGATGGCGCTCCAGAAATAGTCGCTGCAACAACTACAGGATCGATGATTAAGGGGATAGAAGAATTATAACCATCGGGAAATTCAAAAGAAACAATATTATTTTTTAATTGATATTGACAAGCTACGGCTACTTCTTGTCCATTAATCTTTTGATAAGCATAAGGTTGTTGTTCTGTTATTTGGATGACGGAGGTCTCAACCAGTAAATTGCCATCTTCAATTGATAATCCATTCGTTCCATTGTATTCGAGTTGAATAACGGAAGGATCAACATTTGCTGCAACTATAAAGTCGTATTTGAAATTTCCGTCCTCACTGTATGCCGCCATATCTATTCCAGCATATAATTCTTCATAAATTACTCCATGAAATACAGGAACTTTTCCAGCCCAACGGGAAGGATCGTTTCCTCTAAAATAGTTATGATACGTTTTTTGTTTGCCTTTACCATCAATTCTAGGATTGGAAGAGGCACCAAGAAAACGGACTTGGTAGGCATGATTGTTCCAATTTAGGGTATCTGTGTCTACTTTATTATCGTGTAATACTTCTAGAATGGCTGGATCATGAAAATGCCAAGTCAAAGCATTTTTTTCAAGGTATAAGGAATTGATTCCACCCAGACCTATTTTATAGGCAACGTTTGAATGCCATTGGTTTTTATTTGGAATAAAAGTTAAGGCTTCCGTTTTGGTAGAATGTTGATGTAATCCTGCACAGCTTTGCGCAGATAAGTTTTGGCAAATAAATAAGAATGACAGGCAGGTCAAAGATAGGAGTAGGGTTCGTTTTAGCATAAGTAAATTGGTTAAGCGTTGTTTTTGAATAGTCAAAAGCAAGTAGTTAATTCACGTCTCTTTATGAAATTGTCTAAGAATTCGAAAAGAAGGCTAGCGCTAGAAAAAATTGTTCAAATTCCTGTTTGAATTTCGCCCGATGAACTAAGTCGAACCGGGATAGTTAATTGGACAGGCAAAGATTTGAATGATTTAATTAGCTCATGAACAATTTTGGAGTTTTTAAACAAATTCTGTAATAAGTAAGATTTATATTTTTGTTGTGGTATAGAAATATTTTACAGTATAACTGTTTTTTTTTATATTCCAAATGTTTTTTTGTTAAATGTATTGGGGAATGTAAAAACCTTACATAAAAGACGATTCATGAATGGTCGATATGATGGAGACTGTTCTAGATTTCGTGTTTTTCAACTGCAACTTCAACCTCAAAAACAATTTCAAATTCCTCTTTAACGTAAAAGAAATTTTTTTAGCAACCTGAATATCAGTCGACTACAAGTCTTCGTTTTTAGGCTTTGAGGTTGAGATTGAAGTTGCCTGCCTGCCGGTCAGGTAGGTTTTTGAAATTTATTTTGACACAGTTTATTGGATAGTCCTATATGCTCCTCAAAAAACCTTCCCCACATTCAAAATCCCCTTTGGATCCATCATTTCCTTCATCCGTCGCATCAAGTCAATCTCTGCTTCCGTTCGGCTCAACTTTAGATAGGCCTTCTTATGCTCACCAATTCCGTGCTCTGCCGAAACCGATCCACCCATCTTCTGAAGTGGAGGATACACAACTTGATTAATCGCTATGCGAAGTTCATGCGAATCATTTGTTTTGTCTACCACAAAGTGGATGTTTCCATCGGCCATATGACCAAAGGTATAGCAATGATTGACACCTTCCATAGATTCGAGAGCAGCAGCAGTTTTAGCAGCGTATGAACCAATGAGCGGGATCGGTAAACTTACATCAAAATGTTGATCAAAAGTACAGGAGGCGGAAATCACTCTTACATCTTCTCGGATTTTCCAAAACCAGGCAAGGTCGCTCTCAGATTGAGCAGGAACGGCATCGAGGATTAGTTCGTTTTCAAGTGCAGACTCCAGCAAGTTTAATAATCTTGCTTGGTCTTTTTCTTGGTCTTGCCCTAAGGTTTCTACTAAAACATAATATTGGTAATCATAGGGTAGAGGTGGCGATGTTTCTGCGGCAGTTGTCATTTTATGATAGGTCTTATTCCAAATTATTTCGAAAGCACTGAGCGTTCCTGCAGAACCTTTATCTAGGTATTTTAAAAAAGAGATTACTTTGTTGTAATCATTGAGACCAATATAGGCGCTAGTCCTACTTTTAGGAGCTTCGACTAACTTGAGTACCGCTCTAGTAACAATCCCCAACGTTCCTTCTGAACCGATAAATAGCTGTTTAAGATCATAGGCAGAATTGTCTTTGATGATTTTTTTTAGCGAATTAATAACGGTTCCATCCGCTAAAACTGCCTCGATTCCTAAAATTAATTGTCTGGTTACCCCATATTTAAAAACTCGAAGTCCACCAGCATTGGCAGAAATAACCCCACCGATTTGTGCAGAACCCTTAGCACCAAAACTAAGCGGAAATAATAAATCCACTTCCTCCGCTGCTTGATGTATATTTTCCAAGATGACACCCGATTGTACGGTCATTGTTCTACTTTGCGGATCAATCTCTTCAATCTGGTTCATCTTTTCAAGTGAGATGACTACTTCATGTCCTTGCGTTTTTGTGCCGCCTACGAGATTGGTTAGGCCACCATGTACTACGACAGGTTGCTGATGAGCATGACAGATTTTGAGGGCTATAGAAACATCATTGGTGTTCTGTGGTAGAATAACTGCCTTGGCTTGTAAAGGTTGATCCATGGTCCAGATATGGGAATATCTTTCTTGTACATCTTGATCGGTTAGTACTTTTTCTGGGCCGAGTTGTGAACGTAATTCGTTGAGCATTTATAATTAATAATTTTATTATGAAAAATGAATAATGCCTGCATACGTGAAAATACAAAATTGCTTTGGAAGATGTTCCAGTTAGCCTATCCGCGTTACTTCCAATCTTCACCAGGACCAATCAAATGACAAGTTGTTCGTTTACAGCTCGTGCTCTAGATACGCCGTTCATCTAACTTTACTTTTCGGTAGATACAAAAAACACAAGGCAGCGACCTTTCTATTCGTAGTATTTCTTAAATTTCTTTTTTGCTTATAGAGCTGTTCCTGCCTGCCATGCCTACGGCAGGAAATCCGGCAAGCAGGTCTACAGCTGGAGGTTTAACTACCGAAAGGTAGGTAAACGAACACTATTATTTTTGTTTGCTTTTACAAGTGGTTGGGCTTTTGATGGCACCCAACTATCATTCAGTAAAACACCTATTAAACCAAAAAAACGTAGCAACATCCACTTTGGACATGTCTACGTTTTTATAATCAATTAAATAGAAAGTATTTTCTACTCAAATAAATTATCATAATTACCTTCGTCGTTACTACGAGCTTGTTTTTCCGGACGTTCCATTGGCGTATTCAAATCTAGTGTACCTTCTTCTGAAGATAAATCAAATTCGGTTCCTTTCATATCACCCATTAATAACAAGGTACTTTGTTTTTCAAATTTTTCTAACATCTTTAGACCTTCTTCTTCAAAGACCCCATTTTGTAGATCAACAGAATCCATAAAGCTAGCAGACATCTCCATCATTCGTTCCATCTCCCCAACTTTATTGGCTACATCATCCGCTGTTGCTTCCATTGCTTGATCAAACATTGCCCGCTTATCTGGATCACCACTGATCACACTCATTGCTGATTTCATGGCCGAATGAGAAGCACGGATCGCTTTACGTTCTTGTTCTTTCATCTTCACCTGATCTCTGGTATCCTCCAATAAAATTTCGGAGTTACCATACATCTTGGTTAAGATTTTATGCATGATATTGATCTTCTTATGAAGCGCATTGTATTTTGCATTAGACTCTTTTAATCGAGCCGCTTTACGAGTTGCTAACAT
>CALGJS010000287.1 GCA_937927835.1 uncultured Saprospiraceae bacterium
ATCGAACGTGTTCCTGCCGAATATGAAACTCAAACTCAGTCATTTGTCAAAGGTTGTCCCGCTGGTTTCGAATCAGAGGGTGGTGTTTTAGTTGCGGGTGGTAACTGTATTCGATTTATTTCAGTACCTGCGGAATATGAAACAGTCACAGAACAAGTGTTGGCAAAAGAAGCTGCTACACGTCTAGAGGTTGCCCCTCCAACTTATGAAATGGTAACGGAGCAAATTCTTGTTAAGCCTGCTTATGTGCTTAATGGGATTCTTCCAGCGCAATACGAATATGCAACAGAGCAAGTATTAGTAAAGGAGGCTTCTGTTCGTATCGAAAGAAAGCCTGCCCGTTATAAAACGCAAAGCGAACAAATCGAAATAGCACCTGCTGCTACTAAGTGGGTAAAGAAAAGGGCTGACCAAAATTGTTTATCTGCGGATCCTGATGATTGTTTAGTTTGGTGCTTAGTGGAAACTCCAGCAGCGTATCAAACTATCATTAAAAAAGTAAAACTCAATTGTGAGGAAGGGTGGACGGAGATTGGTGCAGAATGTGTTCGGGAGGTTGAAATTCCTGCGGAATATACTACGCGTACTTACAGGGTTTTGAAAATGGGTACATCACATGCACGTCCAATAGAAATCCCTGCCGAATATAAAACAGTTACTAAAACAGTTTTGAAAACACCAGCTCAAATTCGGACGATTGATATTCCTGCTGAATACGAGACACGGACGATTCGTAAATTAAAGACTGCTGCGACTACTCATACTGAGGTTGTTCCGGTGATTATGGATAGCTACACGACTTTTGTAAGGAAAGGATGTCCTGTTGGTTTTACAGAAGATATAAGTGATAATAACCTTGGAGACTGTATCCGTACGATTGCTATTCCAGCGGAATATGCTACTCGCTCTTTTCAAAAGTTAACGACTCCTGCTTCTGTAAAAACGATTCCAATTCCAGCTGAGTATACAACAGTTACTCGTCGGATATTAGTGAAGAAAGGTGGATTTACCGAATGGCGGGAATTTATTTGTGGGTATCAGGTTTCGAATAATACCGTTCGAAAAATTCAAGATGTACTGCGAAGCCGCGGTTACTATCTCGGACCGTCTAATAATAAGATGGGGCCTGAAACAAAAGCTGCTTTAATAAAATTTCAAAAGGATAATAACTTACCAGTTGGGAATCTTGATGTAAAAACGATGAAGGCTTTAGGAGTGAATTATTGAGATTCCGAACGGTAATATTTTTTTTGCTTACGGAAAGTGGCTGTATTTGGGTAGATTCCGTAAGTAAATAAATAAATTTAAACGGGAAGAGTGATTTTTAATCACCGCTTAACTCCTAAATCCGCTGCTGTTCCTTAATCACCTGATATTGTTTAACCACCTCTTTGTTTACTTCGATGGTCAGTAAATAGACTCCTTTGGGAACATTACTCATATCAATTGACTTTTGATAATTACCAGATTTTTGGTCATCATAACTGCTACGCGAAACGGCTTTATTATTAAATCCGGTTAGTTTGATAATGACATTGCTGGCTTCATTCAATTCATATCGAACCTTCAATAAACCAGAGTTAGAATTTGGTGTCATCTTAGGATATTTATCCCATTGAGCAGTTAAGCTTGCTGATTGATCTACGGAAAAAATATTTTCTTTTCCATTTGGTGCAATGGCTTTGAGGCGATATTTGAGGCTAGTCAAAGGAATGGCAGGATCTATTTTATCTAAGATTTGATAATTGTTTGTATTATTTCCTTGAGCACCAACTCCTTGTAATTTAGCGATGGTCCGAAACGCTTGACCAGCATTGGATCTTTGTATTTCAAATTGATAAAGCTTTCCAGGAGACTCTCCTTTTACTTCCCATCTGATGGCTAATTGAGTAGCGGTAAGATCCGCTCGACAGTTTGAAATAGTAGCTGGAACAAAAGCGGGAGCAGGTGGCGGTTTGACCTTAACGGTATTTTTAACTTTGGGAGTTGCTGGTGGCGAACTAACAACTGTTTTTTCAGGTATCGGTGCAGCAATCCTTTTTGGATTAGGTCGAATGGCAGCTGCGGTTTGAGCGGGTTGGTGTACTTCCTCAGCTTCACAATCTTCTTCCTCTTCTATTGGAGCGGGTTTGGTAGTCGTGGTTGCTGGTGCAGAAGCCGTACTAACCGGAGATAAGCTGGCAACGGCTGTAGCTACCGGATCGGAGGTCACATAAGTCTCTTTGTATTTTCTATCAATATATAAAACAGGACCATTACTGGGATCCCAGATCTTTAGATTAGCTGGAGGCGTAAAAACATCGTAAGGATCGACGGTTCCTACCATATCCGCATTATTAGTTTCTACTGTTCGGATTTCAATATTATTTTCACTAACAAAAATCCATTTAAACTGATTGAAACTACCACTATTGCGGGTCCATTTTTTATCATCATTATTTCTACGCAATGGTGCTCCCCAACAACCTTCTCCAATATAAACCGTACCGGTTTGATCATCTCGAATAAAACCCATTTCATTGCCTGATTCAGAAGTGGGGCGAATCGGCCAAGTAGTTTTTACCGTATGTGCATCAGATTCTACGACCATATCCATTCCATGCTCATGAAATGGAATACCCCAATTTTTATATTGACCGTTCTGCTCGCGCTTTGCACGAGTATGAGGACGAATCGCAAAATGATACTGGGCAAACTTCCAAGTCATATCTTTACTTCTAGAAAGATCTTCTTTTAGCCATGCTCCTTGGTCTCCACCACTAGCAATCAAGGAATTTAAAGTATAAACTCGTAATAGATTCCCGCCTAGATTTAAAGCATAATATACTTTTGGATTTTCTACATCGAATAGATCTGTAATAGATTCATTTGAATATTCGTGATTACCACGTGCCACAATCAATGGAGTCAAGCGACCATCTTCTCCTGCGGTGTATTGCCAATCATCAAACCAGTACTTCCATTCTCGAGCCTTATCTGATCCGGTCATATCCCCACCAAACATGACGCAATGAGGTCTTAGTTTGCTGACTAGTTTATTCGCATTCTTTCGTCCAGTTCGATGGTTACGAGAATCACCTCCAGCGATAATACTCAATCTTTCGTATGGATGATCAGGTGCCGTTCGAAAAGACATCGGCTCACTGGCTCCTTCAGAGTCCACAATAATGAAATGATAAACTGTATTGGGTTGTAAACCGCGGAGACGGACGAATCGATTGTCCATTCCTTTGGCTTGAACGGCTCGATCAGGGTTTTGAGACCAAGTATAAGCCTGAGTATCCGATCCGTGATCATATATATCATAATACAGGGTAGGGCTATTGCCAGAAACTTGATTCCAACCAATAGTCATGGTGGTGGCAGGATCATTGCGCCACATACAGCGGTATTTATCCGTTTTCGCGAACATCTCGTTAGCAAATCCCATCAGTATCCAAAAAACAACAAAGCGAAAAATTGGTGAATACATAGTATGTATCTTATTTTTTTTCAAATGTAACAAGAAATAGATTAAATTCCCTCCTTTTCTAAAGGTATTTAAGAGGACTTTAGTATAAGACTTATACGGGAGATGCATAAGAAAAGTGTCGGATTTTAACGCTTCTTTTCTTTTGATTCTTTGTACCTTTGCCTCAGTTTTTAAATAGACTTAAGTCTAATATCCCTACCAAATATTTTTTAAGACATATTTAAATTTTATTACGAATGAATGATTCTACTATTTTTGGACTAATCGAAGAGGAATTACAACGTCAACGACATGGAATAGAATTGATCGCTTCGGAAAACTTTACAAGTCATGAAGTAATCCAAGCAATGGGCAGTTGTTTGACCAATAAATATGCGGAAGGGTATCCAGGAAAGCGTTATTA
>CALGJS010000288.1 GCA_937927835.1 uncultured Saprospiraceae bacterium
AAATATAAAAATTTATACTGCTCTGATTTAGAATTTTACAACCATAAAATCACCCTCAATAGACCAGCCAACCTTCCGCCTTCAACGAATCTTTTACTCCTTGTTCCACCTCCATCGGATAAGCCAATCCCTCATTATAAAACATCCATTCAATCGGATGCTCCACACCAAATAAAACCGTATTTGGTGAATATTTTTTTTGGGTTAATTTAATTTTCATACTTCTTTCTGCTGAATGATCTTCCAAAGGTTTGACTCGTTCCAAACCATACCGTAGGGCTAGAATCATCATCGCTCCAACGATCAGTAAATATCCTTTTTTTAGTTTAGAGGACGTAGGTTGAACGGTTAGCAATTTTTCAATAAACATTCCCATCACGATAAACCAACCAGGAAAAGTAAACAACAAATAACCTTGCATCTTTGTAGCGGCTGCCGAAAAAATCAGAAATGGAATAAGTAACCAAGTCAACAGAAATAAGTGTTCTTTATTTATTTTTTTCGACTTAAAAATCTGAAATACAAACCATCCAAAAACCAAATAAATTAGCTCATTAATCGTAATGCGAATCCGATCGATAAAATACCACCAAGGTTGTCCATGACCTTCTAAACCTTCAAATAAATGCAAGGTATTATAATCTTGTTCCCAATTATATTCTAATGGAAAATTAGCATATGCATACCATTGCCACGGAAGTGCGACAAGGATCGTTACAAATAACATCCAGACCATTTCCAAAAACAATTCTAAATATTTTTTATGCTTAAAATTAATGATCAAATAAAGTGGAAAGACAATCAAACCCGGCAACCACTTTGTCAAAATGGCTAATCCACAAAACACCCCTGCTAAAGTCAACCAGATCTTTTTAGCTCTTTTGACATTCAACAAAATAAAAAACAAAGACATCAATATCAGCAACATAAAAAAGGTATCCACATGATCTGTCGATACCCGCCCACTTGCCAATTCTATCACCAATCCATTAATAGATAAAAAAAACGCAGCCAATAACCCTACTCTTTCTGAACTACTCAAAAACCGCCCTATCCAAAAGGTCAAAAAAATACTAAAAGTCGATAATAAAATAGAAGGCAACCGAAGCGTAAATTCACTAACACCAAAAATTTTCATACTGGCGGCCATCGTCCACAATGGCAACGGTTGTTTGTGTAACCAAACATAATTAGCGGTCCAATTTTTATAATCGTAGGAAAGGACTTGTTCTGGATATAGTTTTGGAACGAATGGATCGGTCATCATATTTTTGGCAACCAAACCATGGTATCGTTCATCCCAAGGATGGAGCATGGGATCAAGTGCACAAAATAGGCGCAATCCTAATCCTGCCAAAATGATAGCGACCAAGGCTAGTTTAATATTTCCATGTCGGTAAGAAAGGAAGGAAAGGCCATAGAAAAGAAAGAGAAAAAATAAAATGAAAATTCCGGTGTACATAGCTAGTTCTTCACAGATCAATAAAACTGATCCTCTTAGCTTTCAAAAGTACATAAAAAAGAGGAACCGTAATTACGGTTCCTCCACCTTTAACTTAAAAATAAAGTATTTTATCGTTGAACAACTACTTTTTTAATAGTACTTTTTTCTCCATGAGAAATTTTCATTGAGTAAACACCAACGGCAAGATTAGAAACATCCATCGTACGGTTGTTAACTTCCGTCTTCCCCATTTGCTGTCCCATCAAGTTATAAAACTCAACTTTAAACGACCCTTCTAAATTCGTAGAAATATTTAACAACTTATTCGCAGGATTTGGAAAAACATTAATTGCTTGACCCAATGCAGGATCATTAACGGAAGTTGATGCATCATTTGCTTCTCCAGGAGTACCTTTTTGATTACCAGCTTCGTCATAAAGTTCCGTAGAAAAAACCCAGTTCGCTGCTAAGTCATTCTTTTCAGAATTCATCACCGCAGGATCTACATTCAACATAAAGGAAGTCTTAGAAGAACCGTTTTGTTCTGGAATTCCAATAGCAGCAGCATTGTCCATACAACTTCCTGAACTCATATTACCAATATATTCGCCATAACCATAATCGTATAATACTTGATCTACCAATGATCCATCCGCTTTAGCAATAATAACGCCATCAGGACAAGAAGTATCGCCTGCATCTGCATAACTACTTTCGTTATTAAAACTCGGCATTTTATAATTATAGAAATAATCAAACACCACACCTCCCTGCGCTTCTGGAATATTAAATCCAGAAAATACTGCATAAGCATTTGCCGCAAGCGTAAAACTTCCAATCGTTGTCATCGAACCATTAGAACCATCCGTCAACGTCCATCCGTCCATCACTACTGGTGAACTAGTGGTATTATATACTTCGAACCATTCCGTATGTCCTTCATTTGGAGTGGTATCCGCTCCAGCAGGATTGTTCGGTAACGCCGCATCCAATTGTTCTTGTGATGGCTTCAATGGACGGTTATAATATTCGGTAATAATAACTTCTCCACTACCAAAACCGGCTGGGCTAGAACCATCATTAGCTAGTCCAGGTGTCCCTTTTTGGTTACCTTCTTCATCATAAAATAAAGTAGAAAATGACCAGTTTTCTGGTAGATCATTATCTGCTGAGTTCATCACAGCAGGATCAACACTCAACGCAAAAGAAGTCTTAGAAGAACCTCCTGCCGCAGGAATTCCAATAGCCGCAGCATTGTCCACACAATCTCCTGAACCTGCATTGCCAATATATTCTCCATAACCATAATCGTATAATACTTGGTCTACCAATGAACCATCCGCTTTAGTAATAATAACGCCATCAGGACAAGAAGTATCGCCTGGATCTGAGTAACTACTTTCGTTATTAAAACTTGGCATTTTATAATCATAGAAATAGTCAAACACCACACCTCCTTGCGCTTCTGGAATATTAAAACCAGAAAATACTGCATAAGCATTTGCCGCAAGCGTAAAACTTCCAATCGTAGAAAAAGAGGAATTAGAGCCATCCGTCAAAATCCATCCGTCCATCACTACTGGTGAACTGGTGGTATTATAAACTTCAAACCATTCGGTATGTCCTTCGTTTGGAGAGGTATCTGCTCCAGCAGGATTGTTCGGTAAAGCGGCATCCAATTGTTCTTGTGATGGCTTAAGCGGTCGGTTATAATACTCTGTAATAATTACTTCTCCGGTGCCTTGACCGAAAACGGAAAGGGAGAGAAAAAGAAATAAAATGGGTAAAAATTTAGTTCGCATATCGTAAAATTTTAATTAGGTAATCAATGAAATATTATCTTAATTAGCAGTCAAATATCTATTTGTAACGTTTCAAATAGACCTTCAAGCAGTCAATTTTTTATTTATGATTTGGTAAACCAAAAATTGGTTGACCAAATATAAGAAATATTTATTGATTATTTAATATAAATAATTAGAATAGATTTTTAGAATGGGAGCTATTTAAACCTATTTTAAAAGTAAAATGTCGAATATCAATATTCCAAACAGGATTCTGATATATTCGAAGTCTTAATTCTATAGGGAGTGTTCAGTAAAGTGTGTCATCTTTATCGTATTAGCATTGCGTAATACGAAACCGATTAACTAATTAACATTAACTTATACATATGCAATGTTTACTATGTGGTTTAAGTTAATTATCTAGACACAGTTAATTGAACACCCCCATTCTATAATCACCAAGAGACCGCTCCTTTCGAAACGGTCTCTTGAAATAGTCATTCAATAATGATTTATTTAACTATTAATCCGATCAATGTCTGTCCTAAATCTTTCCGTTAAGTCGTTCACAAAATCATTCATCACTTCTTTTTCTTCTTTATCTATTCCATTGCTAGCTGCGGCTACTTCTTCAACAACATTTAGCATAAACTGATATTCCGCATCAGGTCCATGCATTTCGCAATAAGTAATCACCTTTTTATAGAGATCTTCAATTGAGTTATTCTTTTTGACTTCATAGTCAAAAGACCATTTAATATCTTCTCCCCATTTATGAGCAGCCAATTTATTTTCAATTACCGTCAGTTCTTCCTTTTGAATCGCTCCATCTGCCATTGCAACTACATAAATTAGTTCACCAAATGCCTCAATTAATTTTTCAGTATTTTTCATAATAAATTTTAGTAACGAAGTTGTTTTAAACTACAAGTTAGAAAATTTTCTCAATTCGCTAGGAATTTTTTTTTTTGATAAATTACTCGATTAAGCTTATCGCTAAATTTGTATAGGTTTCGAAAAAACATCTAATTCGACCTTTAATAATCGCTTTACAAATCTATAAATCGCAAAAACAGCTCATAAGGAACCCTGAGCATAAGGAAACAGGTCGCAAATAGCAAATAGCAAATAGCAAAATAACCAACTCAATTGAAAATCTTAGCGCAACAATTAACTTTATCTCAACTCCCTATCTCACTCAAATATACTGATTGATAATATTCTCATACAATTCTTGTTTACCACTTGTCAAAGGCAGCTCTCCATTACTAGCCGCCAATTTATAAAGATCCTCAAATGTCAATTTACCATCCTCAAATTCTTTACCTTTACCAGTATCAAATGATTCATACCTTTGCGCTCTTAACTTTGAATATGGGCTACTCGAAATAATTTTATCTGCCACCAACAAAGCTCGAGCAAAAGTATCTGCGCCACCAATATGTGCATAAAAAACGTCTTCCATATCGGTAGAATTTCTTCTAATCTTTGCATCAAAATTTATTCCGCCACCTTGCAATCCTCCTGCTTGTAAAAAGACCAACATAGCCTCCGTTGTTTCTTGAATATTATTTGGAAACTGATCCGTATCCCATCCATTTTGATAATCTCCACGATTCGCATCCAAACTACCAAGCATCCCAGCTTTGGCAGCTACCGCTAATTCATGTTGAAAAGTATGTTGCGCCAACGTAGCATGGTTGACTTCAATATTCATTTTAAAATCTTTCTCCAAACCATACTCATGTAAGAATCCAATCGCAGTAGCACAATCAAAATCGTACTGGTGCTTCATGGGTTCCATCGGCTTAGGTTCAATAAAGAAATTTCCTTTAAAACCTTGAGCACGCGCGTAGTCTCTCGCCATCGCCAAGAATCGTCCCATATGGTCTTGCTCTCGTTTCAAATCCGTATTCAACAAAGACATATACCCTTCTCTTCCACCCCAGAAAACGTAATTTTCACCATCCAACGCAATCGTCGCATCTAAGGCCAATTTGATCTGACCCCCTGCTCTAGCCACTACCTTAAAATCGGGATTAGTGGCAGCTCCATTCATATATCGTGGATTTGAAAAACAATTAGCGGTACCCCAAAGTAATTTTATCCCAGAAGCCGCTTTCTTTTCTTTTATATATTCCGTAATAGTAGCCAATCGTTTTTCAGATTCTGCAAAACTTCCACCTTCCTGAATAAGATCGAAATCATGGAAACAGAAATAATCAAAACCCATTTTTCCAATAAATTCAAAAGCAGCATCTGCTTTATCTTTTGCTGCTTGCAGCGGGTCGATAGCCTGATCCCAGGGATAATTTTGCGTTCCCGGACCAAAAGGATCTGACCCCTGACCACAGAAGGTATGCCAGTAAGCGATCGCAAATTTAAAATGTTCTCGCATCGTTTTTCCAGCAACCATCTGTTCTGGATTATAATATTTAAAAGAAAGGGGATTATCCGAAGATGGTCCTTCGTAATTAATCTTTTCTATACCTTTAAAATATTCTTTGTCTCCTAGTACAACCATTATCTTACAATATTTTATTTATGCAATTCAGGATTTAAGTTTAATACACTGTTACCTAAGAATACATAAATGATGTTTCTTTAAATCCAAATTTATTTCCAACCCCTAATTAGGATAATTTGGAAATGCAGCTAAAATAATTTTATTTCATAAATATTTACAATAATCTTTAAGTTTTCTTCTTTCTTTTAATTAAAAAAGTTTAACTTTACATTGATTTAAATTCATTGTGTATATAATGAATCCAAAACCCAAATGTTGGCAAACCATCTCATCTTTCAGAAATTGTTCCCAACAGTTTAAAATAAATATGGACTAATCCTATTAGATCTAATCCCTATTTATACTAAGCGCTCATCACCCTCCAAACAAATAAATTCATAAAATCCACTAGGAAGTAAAAACGTACGATTCGGAAGGTCACACATACCATTCGGAAGTTTTTTCTAAAAGTATTAAATCAAACCGTTAGTTTTAATGGAGGCATTCACTCCTATTTCAAAACTTAGATTTGATTTTCTCTAAAAATACCTAATGCTAAACGTTAGGTTTCCCTTAAAGTGATTTTTACTATCTTTTGATTCAGGTGATACATACCCAAATTCTACAAAAACAAATGAAAACAGGTTAATTATATTGCCCCGCAGTATTCCTATCTTGTTTTTTCTTATAAAACAATACTTACGAACCTTTTCGTAAACCGACCATTTCACTTGGAATGGCTATAATTTAATTAACCTAAACCATTGAAAAATGATCCAGAAAAACAGTCTGCTTTTTCTCGTTTTGTGTACTTGTCTATTGAGTATCAATACCTTGATAGGACAACAACTCGTCGAAAAAGTACAAATCAATCCAGAAGAAGCAATTTTAGAATTCAAAGAAAACAATATGAAAGGATACCTCCTAGAAATTGGAGGACCGGATGCTTTTTATTGGAAACAAGAGATCGACCAAGTGGAAAATCTTAAGATGAGTCCCCACTTTGCCGATGGAAAAACATTTAAAGACGGTAGTTATACTTTACAAGTTACTCCCTTTTACCGTTTGTCTGAACAGCAACGTACCGACCTTCGAGCGGCGCAAGCTAATGGAGGAGAAGCAGCCATGAAAGCTTATCGAGTGGCTAATAATCTACCTGCAATGGTGGAAGTATTTACGGTTAATTTTGGAATCAGAGATGGTCACTTTATCAGTCCAAAACAAAAAGAAGCCAAAATAGCCCTACCAACCATGTCTAGTGTTTGGACTCCTGATCATCCAAGTTTATATGCTTCTTTACAAACCAAAACCATTGACCTAGGAATTAAACTTCCCAAAGATAACGCTTCTATTATTGCAGAAGATCAAGTATTCATTGACGATGTAATTGTAGATGGAAGTATTTGTGTTGGACAGGATTGTGTCAACGGTGAAAACTTTGGCTTTGATACACAACGTATTAAAGAAAACAACTTAAGAATTCACTTCGATGATACGAGTGCTTCTGCTAGTTTTCCTAGCAATGACTGGCGTATTACCATCAACGATTCTTCCAATGGTGGATCCAATTATTTTGCGATTGAAGATGCTACTGCAGGAAATATTCCTTTCCGAGTAGAAGCCGGCGCTGGTGCCAACGCCCTCCACGTCAGTAGTTCAGGTGGCAATGTAGGATTCGGAACGGCTACTCCAGTTGTGGAAGCACACGTGGCAGATGGAGACTCTCCTACCTTACGTTTAGAACAAAATGGAGCGAGCGGATGGACGCCACAAACTTGGGATATCGCTGGTAACGAAACCAACTTCTTCGTAAGAGATGTAACCAATGGCTCTAAACTTCCTTTTAAAATTAAACCAGGTGCTCCAGATAATAGTTTATTCCTAGCAGCTAGTGGAGATATTGGTTTAGGCACTCAAAATCCTTCTGAAGCACTCCAAGTAGAATCAGGAAATGTCTATGTCAAATCCGGAAACCTTGGTATCAACACAGTTCCTACCGTTGCCTTACATGTTATAGGAAATACGATTATCGAAGGTAACCCTGTGATCAAAGGTACCACTACTTTTAGAGGAGATGAAAATCACTTCCTTACCGGTAATGCTTCTTGGTTTAATACCACCTTTATGCCTTTATTCAAACTCGACCCTGTCAATAATCGAGTAGGAATTGGTACTAATGCACCAGGACACCAACTTGAATTAAGTATAGATGACGCTGCCAAACCAAATGGTGGAATGTGGACCGCAGCTTCCGATCGTCGCTTAAAAACCAATATCAAAGATTTCAACATCGGTCTAGATGCAATTTTGAAAATCCGACCTGTAACTTATAATTATAATGGAAAATTAGACATGCCTACCGAGAAAGAATTTGTTGGTGTTATTGCTCAAGAAATGAGAGAAGTTGCGCCTTTTACAGTTACAAAACTAAAGAAGGCAGCCCCCGCAGGTGAAGACGATTACCTAGCGGTAGACGGTACTCCAATTACGTATATGATGATTAATGCTATTCAGGAACAACAAGCAATCATCGCTACTCAACAGGCGGAAATAGACCAGCTTAAAAATGAATTAGGCGAAATTGCTTTATTAAAAACACAGCTTTCTTCGCTATCTAAAATGGTAGCTGAATTAAATACTGCAACGGAGCATGCCACAGAAAAAGAATCTGCTGAACGGATTGGTGAAAAAAAATAACTCCCAGTCAATCTTAGCTTCTAATTCTTTTTTTTTAATGAAATAAAATAAATTCTAATGAAAAATATAAAATTAATTGCCTTCCTTATTTTGCAATTGACCATCGTCCAATTTACTTTCGGACAAACAGAATATCACCCAATTGACAACAATGGAAGAACTGGTACCAATCCATCTTCCACCAAAACTCAAAAAAGCGAGACGGTAACCTCGGCTCCAATTGATGTATATAATGGCATCTCCGATTTTGATATCCCTGGCTCAGAAAGACCAACCGAAACCACAGATTATCAGTATCCACTTGATCTCGATATCATGCAAGAGGAAATGGTATTAAACAGTACACATCCAGCTGAAATCGTTGAGCAACTTAACGGATTAAAGTCTGAAATGGAAGCACTACGTGCCGCCAACGAAGAACTTCGATTGGAGAACAAAATCATCCGTGAAAGTTTGGGTAATTGCTGCTCAAGTAGCGCACTCAACCTCACCGCAAAAGATGCTTACCTTTTACAAAATAACCCGAATCCTTATTTTGAATCTACCGAAATTAAATACTTTATCCCAGATGGTTTAGAACGCGTAGCTCTTCAAATTAGAAACGTAAAAGGAGAACTAATGAAGTCCGTAACCATCGAAGATAGTGGATATGGCAGTATTAAAATGACTCCAACAGCTGAAATGCAAGACGGCGTTTTTATTTATACGCTATCTATTGCTGGTCAGATCATCGACTCTAAAGTCATGATTCAGACTAAAGGAAATTAAGCAAACTACACTTTTAGTAATCCCGGATTTTTGAGCAATCAAGAATTCGGGATTCACTTAATTTTGACCAGACCTCATGAAACTATTTCTGATCTATTTTTTGCTTTTGGTAGTGCCCTACCTGAACAGTTATTCATTCGGACAGCATCTAACTGACTTCCAATCAACTATCAGCCAGATGGGGTTACTTGAATGCCAAAATGATGCTAAATGCCACGCTACCGCATCCCGATTAGAAGACTTTATCTATGGTACTCCCTTAAGCTTTTCCGCTAGAAATCAACGAATCGAATTTCAAAAAAACTATGTAAAAACCCTTTGGTTAGATTATACTAAAGCGGTCGCTTTAGATGCTGAAGAGGTCAACAAACTGGACCTTTTTAAACAAATAGAAAAAAAATATTTTCATTACAAAACCGACGACACGGGTATTCATCTGTTTTACACCAATGGACATCAAGTTTTTATTCCTCAAAGAGATTATCGCCAATATAGCTCCGTCGCATACGCTTTTCGCGCTATTTTGGCGGTGCAACAATCTTTCCTTTTTGAAACAGAATCGCTAGCAAGTTTAAAACCAGAGGTCATGACTTATTTTAAAAAAAGTGTTGATCTAACCATCCTCGCCCTACTCCATCAGGCTGATCAGTTTACTAGAAATAACCAACAAACAACTATCTCAGAACAACATATTACTAAAGCAATAAAAGTACTTTTCAACAACTTTGAAAGTAATCATTCCGTCTCATTTTCTAAACAAAAAAGTCAGGTAAACCAACAGGCAATTATTGAGGAAATCATTACTCAAAAATTAACTGCTTATCAAAAATACAATCAAATCAATCAATCTGTCTTCTTAAGAAATATCCAGGTTTACTTCTCTAAAGTGCGCTGGCCAATTGACCCTCTCAGAAGCAAAGAAATGACGGAATTTTATACCAATTTGATGATCCAGTTTACAGCCGATATAATAGACCATGCTAGTCAAATCTCATCAAGACGCAATAATCTAATTATTACGTATCCAGACATCTATCAAACCATACAAACCTACTTACCGCATAACTTAAATTCTTTTGAGGATGTAACGTACTTTCCTAACATAAAAAAAGACAAACAAATCCTTATAGAATCTTATGATCTTGATGCCTTCCGAGATAGCGGGCTTCATTGGCAATACCTTAACTATGTTTTAGCTGATAACGATAATGCTTTGACTATGGGGATTGATCCTTTCGCACTAGAACTATTGGTAGAAGGCATCGCGCAATTTGGAGTGGTGGTTTTCAGATTAGGAGGACAAGCTACGCAAAAAGAGCAGCTTGAAATATTGACCATTACCCATCTACAAAAAGGACTAACAGAATTTCAATCAAGATTAACAGCGCCAAAATTAAATACTACCTCAGCTACACCAAAAATAGTTTCTCAAAAAAATAAGGGCAACCTAAATGCCTCTATGTTACCTTTTTCAGAAATTACAGATCAATCGAATCTTTTTTTTGAACATCGAAATTCAGACTGGTTAAGTCGCACCATCCGAAGTTATACGGTCATCGAAAAGGAAAACATTGCTCGAATTGCCATCCCGCCAGCATTTAGTGGAAGTGGTGTTGCAGCGGAAGACATCGACAATGATGGATGGATTGACCTACTCTTACTGAGCGGAAAAGGTAATAAACTTTTTAAAAATGTAAAAGGAGAAAAATTTGTCGACATCACCGACCAAGCTGGTCTGAACTGGCAGCGAACAGACGGAAATTATGGAGAACCAAGACAACCTATTTTAGTGGACTTTGATAATGATGGCTGGCAAGATATTTTTATTTCTTATGCCAATGATGCTCATCGGATTTACCGAAATAATGGCGATGGTTCTTTTACCGACATGACGGAACAGGCACGTCTTGGTGGCAAAGATTTGATCGGAGGACCAGCCACCAGTTTTGATTTTGATAAGGATGGTTTGCTCGATTTATATATTGGTTATTTCGGAAATTACCCACAAGGAGATTTACCTACTTTAAAAAGACATAATACCAACGGAGGAGCAAATAAACTATTCAAAAATTTAGGAGATTTTAAATTTGTTGAGGTTTCTAAAAATTCAGGAACTGAAAATACTGGCTGGACACAAGCGGTCGGCCATTCTGATATTGATGGAGATGGCTGGCAAGATTTGATCGTTGGGAATGACTTTGGGATCAATGCCTATTATCGAAATAATCAGAACGGTACTTTTACAGATATTAGTGGAAAATTAGGCACTGACAAACCCTCCTACACTATGAATATTGGTATCAGTGACCTCAATCGGGATGCACGGCCTGATTTCTACATTTCCAATATCGTCGTAATGGAAAAAGACGATAAATATGTTTTACCTAATGAAAATACTCCAGCTCATTTTGAACCCAATTCGTTAAAAACAATGCGTGTCGTTGAAGCCAATGACCTTTTCCTTTCTTCTACCGATCCAAACGGTTCTATTCAATTCAAAAAATCTACCTCAGTTGGTAGAGGGTACAACGCTACTGGCTGGTCTTGGGATGCAGACTTTTTTGATTTTGACAATGATGGAGATGATGATTTATATTGTTTAACAGGCATGAATCCTTATAGTGTCTACGGCACAGACAACGCATATTACCAAGGGACAGATGGACAGGAAAAAGATATCCGATTTGCGCAAAGCAAAGCAGACGCAAATGTTTTTTTTGAAAATAAAAATGGATCGCTAAACATCTTGCCGACAACGGGTGGATTAAATTATAAAGGTACTTCTCGCAGTGCAGCCTACTTTGACATGGACCAAGATGGTGATTCAGATATTATCATCAACGAATACCAAGGTAGTGCAAAAATTTTTAAAAATAATGCAGAAAAAAACTCAAACAATTGGGTGAAAATAAAATTGATTGGAGATCCTAATCATCAAATATCTCGCGATGCTATTGGAGCAACCATTACGCTTAAAACGGCAACGGGAGACACCCAATGGAAAGAAGTGTATAGTACTACCGGCTATTTATCCGCTCATCCCAAATGGATTCATTTTGGGTTGGGTGATCAGCAAGAATTTGAGGTTGAAATCAAATGGCCAAATGGCCATATTCAGCAAATAAAAAAGATAAAAGCAAACAAATCACATTTAATAAAATACAATACTGAATAGCTTTTTTTAATGTCCCTTAAACTTACTTGATAACCCTAAAAAATTATAAAATGAAAAAATATTTATTAACAAAATCACTCGCTTTAATTTTCCTTTTCTCTTTTGGAAATTCCAACTTATATAGTCAAGGACCTTTTTGTTGCTGCGATATAGCTGGATGTACTGAAAATTTTTTATTTCCTGGTAACAATTGTAACGATTGGTGTGGCCTTATTGGAGCTACCAATACTGGTGATACTGGAGGTTATGCCACCAATATTTGTGCTGGCTCTTCCTGTGCCGCCATGCCTGTAGAAACCACTTTTTTCAAAGGTAAGGTGATTGACGATAACTTAGTCCAACTGACTTGGGAGACCGTCCTAGAAATTGACAACGAAGGTTTCGAAATTCAACGAGCAAATGCGGACTTTAGATGGGAGTTTTTAGATTTTGAAAGAGGCAACGGTAATACCACAGAGACCATTAACTATTCCTTTATTGACCGTAATCCATATCCAGGAACCAATTATTATCGCTTTAAGCAAATGGACTATGATGGTAATTTTGAATTTTCAAAAATCATCGCAGTTAATGTAAAAAATATAAAAGGAGGCGTTACCATCTTCCCGACGCTTGCCAAAGAAAGATTATTAATAAAATTTGAAGAAGCACCAGCTGAACTTCCTACCTATCGCATCTCTGATATGATGGGTAGATTGATCATCCAAACAAAAGAAGAACATGGTGTAATTGACATCGCTGATCTAACACCTGGTCAGTATGTCCTCTCATTTTTAGTAGATAGAACATTACATACAGAAACATTTTTCAAAATCAATTAAGAAATAAATACCTATTCCTAATTGAAAAAATCCAGAATAAATCTTCTGGTACCTTTCCAAAAACTGCTCACAGAATCACTCGATAAATCGGACCGAATGGACAAAATATTTTGTCCATTTGGCCTTACCATATTTCCAATAATAAACAAGACCAAATAATATACCCCTTTAAAACAAACAGTAAAATTTCATATCATGAAAGCACTCTTAAGACTCTTAAATTTCTGCCTATTTTTCGCATTCTTCATCCAAGGAAAAATAGCAGCACAATGTGATCTTGGACAAACCTTCAATACCTATTGCTATAGTCAAGCGGAAGTGAATCAAGTGGCCTTTGAAGTTTGCCCCACGGCAGGAATGCTAATTGAATCAAATATTATTCAAGGTACTTTTTTTGATGTAACCAATGACAATTTAACGGTTTATTCAGGAGCCACTGGATCTACAACAACTGGAACAATTGTTTTTGGTCCTGCCACCGATAATGTAGCAGGCAACACCATCACTGCCCTTGCCGCAGATGAATGTTTGATTTTTGTAATCAACAGTAATACATTCGGGGTTCCTTTTAGTTGTGCAGATGGTACCCAAGCCCCATTGCAGGTATGTAGTGAAAGCATCCCTGCTCCAGCCATCAATTTTACGGCACCTGCAGATGTATGTATCAATGCGGGCGTTCTTTTCAACCTTTCCGATGGATCTCCAGTTGGTGGTATTTATAGTGGTCCTGGCGTAACCGATAACGGAAATGGGACGACTTATTCTTTTGATCCTGCCGCTGCCGGAGCAGGAATCCATATCATTACTTATACCAATGGTGGATTGACGGCTTCGGATAATATCGAAGTTTTCGGCCTTGGTGCTGGCACCTTTACCGCACTCCCAGACTTATGTATCGACGCAGGCATTCAGGTTGAATTGGGTGGCGCAACTCCTGTCGGTGGTGTTTATAGTGGTCCTGGTGTCACCGACGATGGAAACGGAATGACTTATAGTTTTAATCCTGCTTTTGCAGGACTTGGAGTCCATACCATTACTTATACGGAAGGCGTTGGTTGTTTAGAAACTTCAACTGACCAGGTGGAAGTCCTCGCAGCTTGTGGTTGCCCAGCTGGACAATCTTCTTTTTTCCACTGTAGTGAAGAAAATGAAATTGATTTAGTAATCTTTGAAATTTGTCCGTCCCCAGGTTCTGCTGCTCAAGCAACCATCGAGCAAGGAACTTATATTACCAATGGAAACAATCTTACGGTATTTCAAGGAGCTGCTGGTTCTGGTCTGAGTGGAGATATTATTTATGGTCCTCAAACAGGAAATCTTGCTGGTGAAATTATCACTGGAAACGTGGCAGGAGAATGTTTAATTTTTGTTAGTAATACGGTATTAGGATTTTGCCAAAATGGAATTGAAACGGCGCTGGAAGTTTGCGGGGAAGATGTTCCTCCTTCGGTGTCCTTTACCGCACTTTCAGATTTATGTATCAATGCAGGTATTCAGTCCGGTATTGGTGGTGGTTCCCCTTCTGGAGGTGTGTATAGTGGTCCTGGAGTAACCGATGATGGAAATGGAATGACTTATTCTTTTGACCCAACTATTGCAGGCGTCGGCACCCATACTTTAACCTACACCCAAGGAGGCGGTGGAGTCTCAGATGATGTCGAGATCTTTGCGGTCACACCACCAACTTTTACTGGCCCTGCTGACCTTTGTTTAGATGCTGGAATTCAAACTGGTCTAGGAGGTGGATTACCAATTGGCGGTGTATATTCTGGTCCTGGAGTAACCGATGATGGAAATGGTCTGACCTATTCATTCAATCCAATCACTGCCGGACTCGGTCCCGTTACACTTACCTATACGGAAGAAACTGCTTGTTCAGGAACAGCTACCTATTCTTTTGATGTTATAGCTGCTTGTAGTTGTCCAATGGGAGAAGTAACCTTTTTTAATTGTTATGATAATAACGAAACCAATTTGGTCCTCTTCGAAGTTTGTCCAAATGCTGGTGAATTTGCGGAAGCAATTATTAGTCAAGGAACCTATGATGGTCCAGATGACTTCTTGACCATTTATCAAGGCCCTAGTGGTTCTGGTACAGGAGGTGCTGTTGCTTTAGGACCTATTAGTGGAAATCTTTCTGGCAATACCATTATTTCTACCGTGGCAGATGAATGTCTTATTTTTGTGAGTAATAGCGGACCTACCATTAGTTGTGCAGATGGATTCCAAACACCTTTAATCGTATGTGGTATCAGTAATTTAAATAATGTAACTTTTACTGCACTCCCTGATCTTTCCGTAAATGCGGGCATTCAAACAGGACTTAGTGGTGGATCTCCATCCGGAGGTGTATACAGTGGACCGGGAGTTACAGATGACGGAAATGGGATGACTTATAGTTTTAATCCTGCTGTTGCGGGAATAGGTATTCATACGTTGACCTATACCGTTGGTGGAAATTCTGCGTCAGATGAAGTGGAGGTACTCAATTTACTTCCTCCTTCTTTTTCTAAATCGTTTAATCCTACAACTATTGGTGCTGGAGCGGTAACTACTTTGACTTTTACAATCAATAACTCCAACTCTGGCACTCCAACTACCAACTTAAATTTTACGGATAATTTACCCGCTGGAATGACCGTTGCTTCCGCACCCAATATCACTAGTGACTGTTTTTCAGGAACGGTTACTGCAATTCCTGGAGCATCATCGATAATTTTTACAGATGGAGAAGTTACAGGATCTAGCAGTTGTACAATTAGTGTAAATGTAACAAGTACAGCAAGTGGAATGAATACCACTGAGGACTTGACCTCTAGCTCAGGGAATAGTGGTACCGCATCAGCTAATCTTTCTGTCAATACAGATTGTCCAATTTTCACCAAAAACTTTAGCCCAACTACAGTTAATATTGGAGAAACAAGCACTCTGACCTTTACCATCGATAACACTGCAGGAACAGTTGATTTAAATAGTGTGCTATTTACGGACAATTTACCTGAAGGGATGGTAATAGCCTCTATTCCCAATATTTCCAATTCCTGTCTAAATGGTACTTTAACGGCTATCCCTGGAACAAATGTAATTACTTACGCTCCAACTATATTTGGACAAACATCCGTTTCCGCTGGAAGTAGTTGCACGATTAGTGTCGATGTTGTTGTCACAACTTCTGGGACACTAGAAAACATAACAGAGAATTTTAGCGCACGTAATAATATTTTTCAAGTTCTAAATTGTGGTTTTGCTGCTGCGACTTTAGAAGTACTTACGCCTTCAGACATACTTATTCAAAAATCATTTACCACCAATCCGGTAAGACCTGGAGAAACGACGAATCTAGAATTTACACTAACCAATTTAAACCGAGACTTTCCTGCTACAAATATTTCTTTTACAGATGATCTTTCAGCTGTTTTAGCTGGGCTAACCGCCACTGGGCTACCACTGAATGATATTTGTAGTATTGGATCACAACTTTCAGGTACCAACCTCTTAACTTTTACCGGAGGGACAATTCCTCCCAATAGCTCTTGCTCTTTTAGTATTCCTTTGATAGTACCTGCAGGTGCTGCCGTTGGAACCTATACCAACATTACAAGTCCAGTTACCGCCTTTATTAATGGTATTTCTGTGACTGGAAATACAGCGGTATCCGATCTTTTTGTCGCTAACTCACCAACCATTACCAAAACATTTCTTAATAATCCAATTCCCGCAGGAGGAACAACTTCCGTGGAGTTTACCATCACCAATAACAGTACTACTGATAATTTAACGGATATTACCTTTACCGATAATCTGGCTCAATTTATTTCTGGAACCACCGCTCCCACTATCCCAGCAGCTGGTTCTTGTGGATCGGGGTCTATCTTTTTTATCACTTCCATTGTAGGAGATCCTGTTTTTCAGATGACTGGAGGTAATATAGCACCTGGAAGTTCATGTACATTCACGGTTGATTTAGTTATTCCCAATGGCGTCCCAAGTGGATCTTATACCAATATAACTAGTTTGGTAACGGGAACCACCGGTGGCAATACGGTAACCGGAAACCCTGCCACGGATGATCTCACTGTTTTAGGAGTGCCACAACTCACTAAGTCATTCCTAAACGATCCAGTCAATTCCGGAGACATAGTCGATCTTGAATTTACGATTACCTATGATGAACTTGCAACGGTAGATGCCACGAATATTTCATTTACGGATGACTTAAATGCCGTCATCCCTGGCTTGGCAGCAGTTGGATTACCACTAAATGATGTTTGTGGAACAGGCGCCTCCATCAGCGGAACGACCAACCTCACCTTTAGTAATGGTACCTTATCTCCTAGTGAAACTTGTACCTTTGTCATTCCAGTTCAAATACCTGCAGGAATAGCTCCCGGTGCTTATATTAATACCACCAGCGCTTTAACAGCAACTGTTGGAGGTCAAGCCGCAACTGGAAATATTGCAACAGATAATTTAGATATTGGTGGTTTAAAATTAACTAAAGAATTCCTTGATGACTCTGTAATCCCAGGAGACTTAACCACTCTACGGTTTACCATTGATAATACGACTACTTTCGATGCGACAAATATTATTTTTACAGATAATTTAGGTTCAATACTTTTTGGTCTAGCAGCAGAAGCTCCTTTACCGATAGCACCTTGTGGAGCATCCACTTTCGCAGGAACTAACTTTTTAATTTTTGCTGGAGGAGCGGTCAATGCAGGTAGTTCTTGTACCTTCGATGTACCCATCAGAGTTCCTACCAGTGCAGCAAATGGAACCTTTAACAATGTAACTTCAAATCTAACAGCTTTCTTAAACGGAAACTCAATAGTACTACCCCCCGCGACGGATGATTTAATCGTTAATAATAATTTAATTGAACTAACTAAAACCTTTACTAATGATCCGGTAACTCCTGGAGGAACAGTCATGGTAGAATATACTTTAACCAACCTAGATCAAAACAATACTATTAATAATATAGCATTTACCGATGATTTTGATGGACTTCTGAGTGGATTGACAGCCACAGGACTGCCTATGCCAGTTTGTGGAGGTACGGTGAGTGGAACAGGATTACTTAACTTTTCTGGAGGAACTTTAGGAGCCGGCGCTTCTTGTACATTTAGCGTTACCTTACAAACACCAGCCAACGCTCCATTCGGAAGTGCCTATACTTGTCCAACCAGTTCTGTGACGGGTGATCTAAATGGTCTGACTGTTATGGGTGATCCAGCAGAAGATATTTTAGATTTTATATCCATTGAATTTACTA
>CALGJS010000289.1 GCA_937927835.1 uncultured Saprospiraceae bacterium
GCAATGGAAGCGAGTGATACCCGTAAGACAGCTGTCATGAGTAGTATCGATGTGGTGACGACGGGAGCGACGGGTGATTTGGTCGAAGCATTGAGCGTATTACCGGGGGCGACACCTGCGGGTGAGACGGGGCAATTGCTGGTCCGTGGGGGCGCTGCTAGCGAAACGCAAGCTTTTATCAATGGATTAAGAGTCCCTAATTTTTATTCCGCAACGATTCCTGATGTACCTAGTCGAAGTCGATTTTCTCCTTTTGATTTTTCAGGAATTACGTTTGCTTCAGGTGGTTTTTCAGCTGAATATGGCGATGCGCTTTCAGCGGCTTTGATTTTACAAACGCAAAATATGCCGGATCAGGATAAATTATCTTTAGGCTTCATGACGCTAGGAGGATCGGCTGGTTATACGAAAAAAATGAAAAATCAGGCAGTGAGTTTTGCTGGAACCTTTACGGATTTAAGTGCCTACAAGCTTTTAAGTAAAAAAGCCAAAAACATATTATTACAAGCGCCAAGTAGTCAAGAATTACAGGGAGGTTATTGGTGGAATAGTAAAAAAGGAGCGACTTTAAAAATCTATGCCAAGGGTAATCGTACCACCTTCGCTTCTCAAGATACGGCCTCTATTGCACAGTATGGTGGAGAAAGATTGGGTATCAGTAATAATAATTTTTATGGACAAGCAGTTTATCAACAGCCTATTGGCACCACTGGATTTTGGGAATTAGGATATGCTCAAAGTTATGATCAAACTGATTTTCAGGTAGATGATTTTCATAAAATCCTGACGGGAAATAATCAACAATTAAGGGCTAAATTAACTGGTCAATACCAAGAGTTTTTTAAATGGAAAGCCGGAGTAACTTTTGAGAATCAAGGAGAACAACTGGATATTTTAAATACTGAAAAAATTCAATTAGGGAAAACAGATCGAAAAAGTCTTGCTGGTTATTTTGAACTAGATTATTATGTAAATAAAAAATGGTTACTCCGCGCTGGTCTACGAGCAGATAGTTACGAATGGCAGCGTCCTGCGCTCGCTCCTAGGCTGCAAGTCAATCATATTATCGCAACAGGTCACCAATTAGCCCTTAGTGTGGGTCGTTACCAGCAGCGAGATATTCCTCAGGATGCTTATGCACAGGCTGTAAAAATAGCGCCCGCTCGCGCCGATCATTTATTATTGACTTATTTCAAATCTGCTAATAATCGCTTGCTACGAGTAGAAGGTTATTATAAAAAATACCATCAATTAGCGACCACCCACATGGAAGAGGTAGGCAATGATGGATCTGGTTTTGCACGTGGAATTGACCTTTTTTATCGAGATCGACAAAGCATCAAAAATGGAGATTTATGGGTTAGTTTAAGCTTGATTGATAGTAAAAGACAATGGCGCGAAACGACGGAAACGGCTCCAGTTCCGTTCAGTGCACCACGAGTAGTCTCGGTGGTTTATAAACACTTTTTTCCAAAATTAAGTATGGGTGTCGGGCTAACGTACCGATGGCATAATGGACGTCCTTATCAGAATCCAAACGAGCCAGGATTTTACCAAAAGCGTTCGCCTCACTACCATGACCTAAGCGCCAACATTTCTTACTTGACGAATATCCGCGATCACTTTACCGTCATCTTTATCAGTATGACCAATGTTCCCAACTTCGATCAAGTGCATACTTATCGATATGATGGTACTCCGAATTCGGAAGGTGTTTATCAACGAAATGAGGTTAGAAGTCTGTTTCCAAGGTTTCCGTTTGTAGGAATGTTTATTGATTTTGGAAAACGGAATAATGAGATTGGGGTGAAGGATTTGTAATTGCTTGTTGAAATGTTGAATCGTATTTTCAACAATAACGGCGTATCTACAGCAGGAGCTGTAAACTAACAGTTTGGCTTATGGTTGGTCATTGTGACAATCGGGGAATATATACAATAAAGGAGACTTGCCTTTGCTGGCAGACATTATTCATTCTTCATTAAACCATTATTAATTATTTCACCAATTACAGTTCATCCTTCATATTCTACGATTCAGTCAGTCCTATTTTTAAAAACCTTAAAACGCCCATATCTTTACAGTATCATTAAAAACAACAAAAAAACATCATAAATTCTAAACATTAAATTTCTAAAAAACCTAAAAATATTTTAATTATGAAAAATCTAATAATCGTTTTAATCGTCGTTTTTGCAAATAATTTTATGACTGCTCAGGTTAGCTGGGAAGCACCCTTACAAGCACAATTGACTGCTGCTAAACAAGCAAAGACTCCAGAAGAATTACAAATCGTCACCTCTACTATTGAACGAATTGCACTTAGTAATCCAACGGAATGGTTACCTACTTACCATGCTGCTTATTATAACAGCCAAGTATTTTGGAGATCTGGAAAGAAAGGTTGTGATAGCTGCCTTGAACAAATGGATAAGTTTTTAACAACGGCTGAGAAGCTAGACAATAATAGTGAAGTACTAACTTTGCGCGCAAATTATTACCAAGCGAAATTACAAGGTTCTCCGATGATGGCTCCTTACTACGGTCCTAAAGCGGGAAATATTTTAGAAGTTGCTTTAAATCTAGATCCTAAAAATCCTCGTGCACTTTTATTGATGGGACAGAATCTTTTTTATACACCAGCCATGTTTGGTGGTGGAGCAGATAAGGCTAAACCTTTTCTAGAAAAAGCAGCAAAGCTTTTTGCAGAGGTGGATACGAATCCTTCTATTCAGCCTAGTTGGGGGAAAAGAGCGTCTGATCAAATGAACAAACAACTTGCTTCGGCAGAGTAGGTTTGTTGTTGACTTGTTGATTCGTTGATTCGTTGATTCGTTGATTTGTTGATTTGTTGATTTGTTGATTTGTTGATTTGTTTAATCGTTTAATCGTTTAATCGTTTACACGCATAATTTTTCAACGACTCAACAGTTCAACGATTCAACATTTTTTCATACCTTTAAGCATGTCTAAAATGATTTCTTCGGTAGTAAAAAATAATAAGACTGATTTTTTCTTTGAAAAGAAGGATAGTTTTTTGAAAACTTTCACGAAGGCTTTATTCGTCAACACAATTATTTCTATTATAATTCTCCTTGTCACCTGCCCTCGTTGTCGAGAAAATGGGTCTGAAGCGGTGGTTTATTTTTTAGTAAGTATGGCATATGGACAGGGATTATATTTGGGAATGAGTACTTGGAATAACTATCTGAGTCATCGAATATCTTGGTTGCACGCTCCGTGGAAATCATTTTGGATCGCTTTATTCAGTAATACGATTCTGGTTATTATTATTGTTTATATTATCAATCTTACTTACCGACCGTTACTTTATGATTGTAATTTCGCCTGTATTTTTAATTCAATGGGCCTCGGCGAATTTATCATTCCCCTCTTCATCGGTTTACTGATTACCACAATTTTTCAAGCGGCTAATTTTTTAAATGTTTGGAAAAAGAGTTTGGTAGAAGCCGAAAAATATAAAAACGCGCAACTAGCCGCACAATACCAAACGCTTAATAGTCAGGTCAATCCTCATTTTTTATTTAATAGTTTAAATGTTTTAAGCACATTGGTAAAAAAGAATCCTGAAAAGGCAGAACAGTTTATCTATCAGCTATCGAATGTTTATCGGAATATTTTGGATGTTAGAAATGAGGAATTAATTTCTGTCAAACAAGAATTAGAAACACTCAATGCTTATTTATTTTTAATTGAAACACGTTTTGGTGAACGGATTAAAATGGATATCCAAATTGACTCAAAAGTAGACGAGTACTTAGTTCCTCTATCTTTACAGATGCTGGTAGAAAATGCGGTAAAGCACAATGCTGCTACTTTAAAAAATCCATTGACCATTCAGATTTATGCTAAAGATGATTTTTGGTGGATCAAAAATAATCGTAAAGAAATGTCTGAACCGGTTCCGGG
>CALGJS010000290.1 GCA_937927835.1 uncultured Saprospiraceae bacterium
TTAAAAGTATATGATTTACTTGGACAGTTAGTTTATATCGCTGAAACTGATTTCTCTACTGGACAGCTTACACAAGAAATTAACCGCCCAGATTTACCGAAAGGCACTTACCAAATCGTCGTTGAAAATGAAAAAATGAAAGTGGTAAAAAGAGTGGTTGTTTGGTAAGAATTAGAATGGGAATTAGAATGGGAATGGGAATTAGAATGGGAATGGGAATGGGAATGGGAATAGGAATAGGAATAGGAATGGGAATAGGAATGGGAATTAGGATATGGACAAGGTTTATGGAGTCTCTACTTGGATAAGAGTTCCTTGATCTCCGGCGATATAGATTTTTTCATTTTGAACAAAGACATCGTAGAAATTACGATCAGGAAGATTGGTTATTGTTTTCCAGTTGTCTCCGCCATCGGTAGTCATCCAAAAAAGGCCATCATCTCCTACGATAAAGCCTTCTAGTTCATCTGTAAAAAATACGGATCTAAAAGGTTTATCAGAGATCGTCAATCGGTTGCCATCTCTTTGAGTAGACCAAGTTAATCCACCATCTTCAGATTTAAGGATAGAACCGGAAAAGCCTACGATGTATCCAATTTCAGGAGTAGGAAAATGTACGGATCTAAAGAAGTCATCATAAACCGGTAGTCTTGTCCAAGAGTTACCACTATCCGTAGAACGTAATACGATTCCATAACCCACGGCAATCGCTTCTCTCTCCTTAAGATAAGTAACATCACTAATTTCAGCTGGAAAAGAATCCAAAGCTAAGACCTCAAAATCTTCGTCCATCCGTATGATAATTCCATCTTTAAATGCAATTCCACCACCTACTATAAGATCGCCATTAGCGCCAGCCGCAACCGCATTAAAAGGTGGTACATCATTTAAGGTTGGAAATCCTTGAACAAACCAATTTTCTTCTCGATTAACTCTTCGCCCTAAACCTGAAAAACCCGTATGCACCGCTTCTCCATTATCCAAAGGAATAAAATCAAATATCAAATTAGAAAAAACGGTAGAAGACCAAGTTTCACCACCATCATAAGTTTCCAAGTGGATACCAGTTTGATAAGGAATTCCTCCTACTAAATGCCCTATCGTATCATTTACAAAATGAACTCCTTCGAGCCGATCCGTCGTAGGAATAGCTATTTCCTTCCAAGACAGTTCTGTCTCTTCCGGTTTATTACAGGCACTAAGTAAGAAAAGGATAAAACAGAAATAAAAGGTATGACAAGGCTTTAGACACATAAAACTTTGGTGAAAATATTTTAAAAAATTGCAAAAAAAATAGTCAGCATTTTGAAGATCAAAGATGCTGACTATTTTGGAATTAACACGAGGTATCAGTGTTAATTATTGGCAATAAGTTATTTCTTATCGTTACTAGTTTTTACTTTATTTTCTCTGGCCAATGGGCTCGCTTCCTTTTTTTTTGAATTTGACTCTACACCGGAGCGAGGAGTAACCATTGGAAAAGAGGCACTGCCGTAATGAGAAAAGTTTTTATTATAGGAAATCGGCAAGTTGTATTGATTCATAAAACTGATTAAAAACAGTTTTAGTTTATCTTGATCTAGATTCCTAGAATTTGGTTTAAGATAATAAGCAATATGATCAATACGACCATCTGGAGACCAAAAGATATTGAACCACATTTTACTGCCTTTTAGATCATAACTCATATCCTGAGCATGGGCCTCCATACTAATGAGCATATCTTGCCATTTCGTGAAGGCTTCCGTCATATTATCGTTACAAACGGTTAACAGCATATCATTGTGCTTTTTTGTTAGTTCATCGAATCCTTTTTCATATTCTCCGAGCAAAAAAACTTTTGGTAGCTGTTGAGCATTACCTATTAAAAAAGTTGAACAGGTAATCAGGGTTATTATAAATGCTTTCATGTAAAAAAGATTAAGCAAAATAAAACAATGCCCCAAGTTAGGGCGTTTTTACCGTTTTCATTTGAAATAGATCTAAAACAAGAACTATCTTTGGTTTTTATATTAAATATTGTTTTTTAATAAAAAGTTGTATTAAACTGATATAAAAAGAACAATATACAAAATTAAACGGGTAAAATCAGTCTATTAAGGTGTGAACAGCTTATTTTGGGTTTAATTTAACATTAGTAATGATAACGTTATATTTTAGCCACTAATTATAAGCACTTTATCACCAATATAACGCACAAAAACTTTGCCATATTAAAAATAATAATAATTTAATGAATAATACAACTACTCAGCTCCCTGGCGACACATCCTTACCAACTCCTTCGACTACGCTAGAAAAATGGATCAAATACGATCAAGCGGACGTTAAATATGCGGTGGAAGACTTTTTTCGAACCCCAGAAAAGACAGGATATCAGCTCTCTCCAGATGGAACGCATTATTCTTATCTCAGTCCGGTGAATGGTAGAAAGAATATTTTCACCCAGGCACTTAGTGGCGGCACACCAATACAAATTACGCACGAAACAGAACGAGATATTAGTGGATATTTTTGGGCAAACAATAATCGTCTATTATTCATTAAAGATAGTGGTGGAGATGAAAATTTTAAATTACTAGCAGTAGACAAGGATGGTCAAAACTCAAAAGACCTCTCGCCATTTGATAAAGTCCGGATCCAAATTATCGATGATCTAAAAGACGAAGAAGATGCGATCATTATTGGTTTAAATAAAAATAATCCTCAACTCTTTGATCCTTATCGATTAAACATTAATTCTGGTGAGTTGATCCAACTAGCAGAAAATAGCAACCCAATGGAACCACTCGATCAGTGGATGACCGATCACCAAGGGAAGCTCCGTTTGGCTAGTAAAGTTGTAGACGGAACGAATACCGTTTTAATGTATCGAGAAAATGAAGACCAACCTTTTAGAGCAGTAATCAAGACAGATTTTAGAGAAAGTATTTCACCATTATTTTTTGATTTTTCTGATCCAGATATTGTTTTTGTTAGCTCTAATTTAGGTCGAGATAAATCAGTGATTATTCGTTTTAATTTAAAAACAGGAAAAGAAGTTGGTGCTCCTATTTTTCAACATGAGTCCGTAGATGTTTCAGGGCTTTCTTATTCTCGTAAGAGAAAAGTACTCACTCACGCAACCTATACAACAGATAAATTTCATTACCACTTTTTAGATGAAGAACGGGCAAAATTACAAGCTCGATTAGAAAAAGAATTAGGAGATTACGAAGTTTATTTGGTTAGTAAAAATCGAGATGAAGATAAATATATCATTCGTACAGTCAGCGATCGCTCTTTAGGAACTTATTATTTTTATGATAAAAATACAGATACGCTTGACTTGATTTCTGAAGTGAGTCCATGGATTGACGAAGCAGATATGGCCAGTGTACAACCCATCGTATTTACTTCAAGAGATGGTTTAAAAATTCATGGTTATCTCACGTTACCGCCAAACGTAACACCAAAAAATATTCCTATAATTGTAAATCCTCATGGTGGTCCGTGGCATCGTGATACTTGGGGATTTAATCCAGAGATTCAATTAATGGCCAGTCGTGGTTACGCCGTATTACAAATTAATTTTAGAGGAAGTACAGGATATGGCCGTCAATTTTGGGAAGCATCTTTTAAACAATGGGGACAGTCTATGCAAGATGATATTACCGATGGTGTCAACTGGTTAATCGAAGAAGGAATTGCTGATTCAAAACGAATTGCGATCTATGGTGGAAGTTATGGAGGATATGCGACCTTGGCCGGAGTTACTTATACACCGGACTTATATTGTTGTGCGGTAGACTACGTAGGTGTTTCTAATTTGTTGACTTTTTTACAGACCATTCCTCCTTACTGGAAACCATACCTAGAAATGATGTATGCCATGGTCGGTGATCCAGAAAAGGATCGAGCAATGATGGAAGCCTACTCTCCCGCCTTACATGCAGATAAAATTAAAACACCTTTGCTCGTTATTCAAGGAGCCAATGATCCTAGAGTAAATATCGATGAAGCCGATCAGATCGTTCGATCCTTACGAGCCAGAGAAATCGAAGTGCCCTATATGGTCAAATATAACGAAGGACATGGTTTCCATAATGAGGAAAATAAGTTTGAAGTTTATCGGGTAATGATGGGATTTTTTGGAAAATTCTTACGAGGATAGTCTTAAAAAGATAGTAATCGAACCTAGAACAGCTTTGGTTTGTTGGAATTATTGACTGGAATAGATTATCTTTGATAAGGTCACTTGCGACATCTGTTCGCTTTTGGTACAAAAACAAACTACTATGGCAATTGATATTATGTTCGGGATTATGGTCCTGATTGGTTTCTATATTGGATTTTCCAGAGGGATCATCAAAACAGTTCTATATGTTTTGTCACTGGTTTTTGGGTTTATGGCTGGTATTAAATTTGCTACCCCCATGACTACATTTCTTAAGCAAACTACCGGACAAGATAAACCATTAATGTTTCTTGCTGGTTTTTTTCTATCTTTTGCTATCGTGATGATTTTAATTAGAATGTTTGCCAAAGCATTGGAAAGTATCTTACAATCTGCAAATATTAATATTATCAATCAAATCATGGGAGGACTACTTAGTGCCTTAATCATGATTTTCATCTACAGCTACATACTTTGGTTTGCAGATCAATCACATCTAATTGATGATACTACTAGACAGGAGTCTAAAACATATGTCTACGTAAAACAATTTCCAGATCAAGCCAAAAAAGTCTTTGTCCATATTAAACCAGCCATCAGAGATTTTTGGGATCAGTCTATAGATATGATGGATCAGTTAGAAGAAATGGGGGTTGAAAAAACATCGAATGAGAAGGTGTATGATATACCGGAAGATGAATAAGTTATCGCAGCAAATATAACTCGCCATTAATAACCTCCTGAATACCGTCATCACAAGTAAATCCTACTTGCAATAAATAAAGATCTGACGCTGCTAGTTTCCCATTTATATTTCCGTCCCAGGTTGCGTCAAGATTATTGGCTGAAAAAACGGTCTTGCCCCATCGATTAAAAATTCTGATAAATCCTTTTGGATTAATAGTCGGCTTTAGGTAAACTTCAAAAACATCATTATGTCCATCGTTGTCTGGCGTAAAGGCGTTTGGGATAGCTAATTCTGATGCGCCACAATTTACTAATTGAATTTTAGCAGTGCCTGTAGCTGTACATCCATCCGCGTTGGTTACAACTAAGTTGTAATGCTGATCTTCTGTCGGTGCGGCCACTACGTTACTACAATTATCACAATCTAAAAAATCTGTTGGAGACCATGAAAAGCTAACCGGGTCATTGGTCTGAACTACAGGATTTAAAAGTACAGATTGACCTACTTGAATCGTAGTGTCTAAATTTAAATTAACGGAGAGTAACGATTTTTCAAACGCATTTGAGTATTGTAATAAAGATCCATTAAACCGATTATCTGGAATCTGTGGTAGTTGTGTCGTGCTAGGAATAGTTCCATCATCATTAACATTCGTATATCGATAAGCGTATTGATTCCAAATGTATCTAGTAGAAACCCAAGTCATGTTTGCGCTACCATATGCACGCAATTCGTTTTCACAAGAACATAAGATTTCGGCAGCACCATCTTCATCAATATCAACTACTACCGGATATTCGAATAGATTATTGGACTGACAAGAGTCTTTGAATAAAACGGTACCATCTGTTGCATTGATAATTCTCAAAAATTCTTGATCTCGATGAAGGAGTTCAAAAAATCCATCACCATTTAAATCAAAAAGTGGAGACCCTGATCGAGAAGACCAATCACTAGTGTTTATTTGCCATTCATTTTCAAAAAACTCATTTTTAAAACTATATAATTGCAAAGAATTACTAGAACTTATTACCACTTCAGGAATTCCATCATAATCAATATCTCTGATCGCAGGTATCGAAGCATATCCTTGCGTCGTAGCTGGAATCGTCACATGATCGATAATAATTGGCTGCTGAATATCCCAAACATAAAGTGTGGTCGTCGTTCCATCATTGGCACTATTAACTACAGCATCAAGATCACCATCCAAATCCATATCAGCTAAAACAGTGAATCCATCACCTTGATTTCCGCTACCACTAAATACTTGATTGGCCAGAATCAGTCGGTTATCCGCTGAATTATTTTCGTTAAAAAAAATAGCATATACTTGGTTACCGACTACGAGTTCTTGGCCTTTACAGAAACCACAATATTCATCTGGAAGTACGTCGGCGACAATTGAAATTCCATTTCCATCTCCACCATCTTCTGGACCAGTTAAAAGAATCTCACCCGTTAAACTATTTAGAATCGTCTTACCAATAATTAATTCAGGAACTCCATTTTCATCTACATCACTTAACGAAGGAACACCATCTGCAACCACTTCAGAAGACATCCACTTTTGCTCATAAAAATTTCCATTAAATTCATAACAAACCATTTTACCTCGAATCGATTCCTCATTTCTAAAAGCTCCGGATATTCTAAAAAATATTTCGCTTGCACCATCTAAATCTACATCACCTGCGCAAAGGGTTGAACCTATATGACGAAACCAAGGCGTTTCTATTTCTGCTTTTATTGAACCATCATAACTATCTAAGATGAGTAAATTTTTATATTCAATCAATCCTTGCCAAGTACCTTTGTTTCCAATAATTTCTGTTTCTCCATCTCCATCAAAATCCATCACAATTGGCGTATTATAAGGATGCCAATTATCATCAGATGAAGTCCATTCACGAGTAACAGAAATAGGTTCAGGGGTAAATACCTCGACACATTCTAATGCACAAGGATCATAATAAGCATACCCGCATTCATTAAATCCGCAACAGTCAGGATCATAACAATCAATCAGACCATCTCCATCATCATCAAGACCATTATCACAAATTTCTGCAGGAGGAAGGGAGGCATACAGATCAGAAGCTAACCATGTATTCGATATAAAAACAAAAACTATTAGTATAAAAACTCCTCTTTTCATTGATAAATAATGTATTAAATAAAGGTAGGAATTTTTTCTATAATACTTAACTTTTTATTTAACTGATTTGATTCTAAACTTTATAGATAAGTTTGGTACTTTTAGCCTAATAATAGACGAATAATATAAAAGATACAGCCATTATTACTAAACATTACCCTAACCAAATTAATTGCAATCATGAAAAATACACTCTACTGCTTAATCTTAATTTTTATTTTTATTTTCTCTCAATGTGCACCTTCGGAAACGGAGACTGCCGCTAAAAATGCCAATATACCTGTGAATTATCCCACTTCTAAAAAAGTCGACCAAGTAGACAAATACCATGATACTGATATCAAAGACGAATATCGATGGCTAGAAGATGATAATGCCGACGATACCAAAGCTTGGGTGGGCGAACAAAATAAAGTAACCAAAGGTTATCTCGATCAGATTCCATTCAGAAAAAAAATTCGTGAACGCTACGAGGAATTATATAATTATCCAAAATTATCTTCTCCATTCAAAGCTGGAGATTACTATTTTTTTTATAAAAATGATGGGCTTCAAAATCAATCCGTTATTTATTATCAAAAAGGATTAGATGGTAACCCGGAAGTCTTTATTGATCCCAACGCGCTTTCTGAAGAAGGAACAACTGCGATTAGCTTGGCTGGTTTTTCAAACGATAATAAGTATGTAACTTATTCTCGTCAAGATGCTGGATCAGATTGGCAAAAACTCTATGTAATGGAAGTTGCCACTAAAAAACAATTATCAGACGAACTAGAATGGGTGAAATTTTCTGGCGCTAGTTGGAAAGGCGATGGTTTCTTTTATAGTCGCTACCCTGCGCCAAAAGAAGGAGCTGAATTTTCTGGAGATAACCGTAACCATAGTGTCTATTTCCATAAATTGGGAGACGACCAATCTAAAGATCAGTTAGTATATGAAGATCCTAAAAATCCTAACATGTACCACTACGGTGGCGTGACAGAAGATCAGCGTTTCTTCGTTTTGTACGCAGCTCCAGGTACCGATGGTTATGCAGTTTACTATAAAGATCTAAATAAAAAAGATGGTAAATTTATTACGCTTTTCGAAGGATATAAAAACAAGAGTTCCGTAGTTCACAATATCGGTGATAAGATGTTAATCCAAACAGATATTGATGCCCCCAAATATCGAATGATAGAACTGGACATCAAGAGTCCTGATAAGAAAAATTGGAAAGAAATAATTCCTGAAACAGAAAATTTATTGAGAGGAGTTTCTACCGGTGGTGGAAAATTATTTGCCAGTTATCTACAAGACGCAACAACTCGAATTTATCAATATGATTATGATGGTAGTAATAAAAAAGAAATGAAATTACCAGGACTCGGATCTGCTTTCGGGTTTAGCGGAAAAGAAGGAGACAATACTTTATTTTACACTTTCACTTCTTTTATTTATCCTGGAACTATCTTTCGTTATGATGTAAAAAATGGCACCTCTGAAGAATTCTACAAAACAGAATTAAAATTCAATCCGGGAGATTATGTTGAAAAACAAATTTTCTACACCAGTAAAGATGGAACCAAAGTCCCTATGTTTATTGTTCACGCCAAAGACTTAAAGCTAGATGGAACCGCTCCAACTTACCTATACGCCTATGGAGGATTTAACGTCAACCTAACACCATCTTTTAGCACTTCTAGGATTTTATTGTTAGAAAATGGAGGAGTCTTTGCCATGCCGAATTTACGAGGTGGAGGAGAATACGGCGAAGAATGGCATAAGGGTGGAATGCTACTAAATAAACAAAACGTATTTGACGATTTTATTGCCGCAGGAGAATACTTAATCGGCAACAATTATACAAGCAAAGATAAGCTAGCAATTGCGGGTGGATCAAATGGTGGGTTATTAGTAGGAGCGGCAATGACTCAGCGACCCGATTTATTTGCAGTCGCATTACCAGCCGTTGGTGTGATGGATATGTTGAGGTACCACAAATTCACCGTAGGTAAAGGTTGGATTCCAGAATATGGAAGTAGTGACAATCCAGAAGATTTTAAAAATCTACTTTCTTACTCTCCGCTTCACAATCTAAAAGAAGGCACAGAATATCCTGCAACCATGGTAACCACAGCCGACCATGATGACCGAGTTGTTCCTGCTCACTCCTTTAAATTTGCGGCCAAACTACAAGAAGTCCATCAAGGAGATAATCCCGTTTTAATTAGAATTGAAACCAATGCTGGTCATGGAGCAGGCAAACCTACTTCAAAAATTATTGATGAACAAGCAGACATTTGGTCGTTTGTTTTTTACAACACAAACGCTCCCGTAAAATATCTAAAACAGTAACCTCAATTTTACAATTGACCAAAATTCCAGAGAGGTTGTATAATAATTTATTATACAGCCTTTCCTATTTTTTTAGCAAAAATCAAACTCTGGCATATTTTTTTCTTAAAAACACATAGTGAAACTTTTAATTAATAAAATCATTAGAAGTCTCAGAGTTAATAACTCCTTTTTTAGAAACCTTTGAATCATTCTAAAATAAACAAAAATGAAATATTCTAAATTTTCTCTCAGTCCTCCATGGACCCTCACTTTCCTTTCCTTATTATTACGCAATTCAATCCGTCAATTCCTTTAATAAGTTAATTGATTCTTTCGGGAATATAGTTCGCCTTGCACAGTAGTTTGACTACTTGAGCAAAGTCCTACCTTATTCAACCAATCCTATTGTATATAAAAAATTAAACAAAATGAGCGTTCATTTACTACTATTGCTATGTCTAATGCTAAGCATTCATACAAACGCAGAAACATTCACCAATAACGATTGTCCAACAATTTTATATCCTGAGCCATATCAAACTGACGTGGACATAAACGACAATCTCGTTTGGGAAAGTCAACCAGATGAAAACTATTATTTATCGCTCGGTATCACACTGAATGGAAAAGAAGTGATAGATAGTCTTTATCTTGGAAATACAGACTTTTACTTTTTTGAATACTTAACACACAACACAACTTATTATGCTCGCATTCAAGTAGTAGGAGATACGCTAAACGAGTGTGAACCAATTATCTTTACAACTGGAGATGTTTCCATTCCAGATTGTACAGAAATATTAACACCTCCAGATGGCCTAACAGATGTAATGATCAATACACCTTTAATCTGGCTAGACGTTGATAATATTCTTGGATATTATGTACAAGTAGGGACCACTCCTGGCGGACATGATGTGGTAAATACAGATGTAATTGAGAATAATTTGTATCTTGATGAACTTGAATATAATACAGACTATTTTGTAAATATCACTCCATACAATGAATACGCGGTAGCCGTCGGATGTCCAGAACAACATTTTACAACTATGCCAGCCATAGTCCCACCTCCAAATCCAGATTTTGTAATTACCTGTCCAGAAAATATAGAGGTCATCGAATCTCAAGGAACTGGTGAACGGGCAGTATCTTTCGATGAACCCCAAGTAACACATAATTGCTCAGAAAACAGTAGTGTTAGTATTCAACAAATAGCCGGAGGCCTCAGTGGTTCCTCTTTTGCGATTGGAATTACCACAATAATGTATGAGGTTAGATTAGATTGTATTGGTACAATTTATCTCGACACTTGTTATTTTGAAATTAACGTTGAAGCTGACAGTACTAACAATCCTATTTTACTAGCAGACTGTGGTAGTTCACAAACTTTTGTTATCCCTGATGCCGATGAATCTATTGCCGTAACTTGGCAACTGCCTACTGCTTCAACTACTTGTTCAGAAGAAGAGATTTCTTTACAACAAATTGCCGGTCCACCTATTGGCAGTGATTTCACAGATGGTCAATCTGAAACTATCACTTATACCATTCGTGACAATTGTGGCAACTCCACTACTTGCTCTTTTGAAGTAACTGCTCAAAAAACACAAGGCAACTGTCCAACCAATATCGAA
>CALGJS010000291.1 GCA_937927835.1 uncultured Saprospiraceae bacterium
TTAATTTACTTTTACCACTTCAAGATAAAAGACCAAATCTTCGTTTGGTTCTACTTTAGGAGCTCGTCCTTTTTCACCGTATGCCAACTTAGATGGAACAAAAACGGTAGCTTTTCCACCTTCTTTCAAGTTTGGTAATAACTCATCCCAACCTAAGACGCCTTTATTACCAACACGGTAAGCAGCTGGTTGGTTCCGAGAGTAGGTATTATCGAGGATCGTTCCATCCATTTTAAATCCAGCATAATGCAATTGAATATACTTTTTGGTAGCCGCTTCCTTTCCTGTTCCTTCTTCATGAATAATATAACTAAGACCTGAATCGGTTTTGGTAAGGTTGTTTAATTTATCCGCTTGATGATCTTTGATCCATTGCTGGGTTTGACCAATCATAATCAACTCTATACCTTTTAAAGAATCCCGTTCTGCTTCCACTATTTCTTTACGACGAATGTCTAGCAACTTCAAAGTATATTTCAAGGTGTCTGATTTGTTAAGCCAACGAGGACGTTGATAATTTTTCACAGAATCCATTGGTTGAAGTAATGTTATACTATCATTAATTGCCATTAAAAAAATACCTTCATAAGATGGCGGTGGCGGATCTGCCACATCGCCTTTGGCAGGCATAACAGCGGTGGTCGGTTCGAATCTTAAATAGGTTGAAGTAACAACGCTATCATTTTTCATAAGCAGTTGATGGTACGTCACCTCGTCTCCAATGATTGGACGGATTCCTTTATTTTGCACATGCAATTTGTAAGGATAACCGGAAGTGGTTACCCCTTCGGCAGCAACTGGTAATTGTTTTTTTCGAGGAGTAGTAACGACTGGCCTATCTACCTTTTTAGTTTCTGGTGCCTTTTCTTGACAGCCGAAAAACAATATAGTCGCTAAAATTAAAACTACGATGTGTTTCATAATAAAATCCTTAGAAAGATTTAGCATTATCTAATGCAGTTTGGTACTCAGGTAGAATATCTTTTAGTTTTTGAATAGTTTTTCTTAATGGTAAATAAGAAGAACCTCCAGAAGCATTTTTATGTCCACCTCCTTTAAAATGTTTTTGACAAATTTCTTGAACAGAAAAATCACCTTTACTTCGAAGACTGAGTTTGACAATGGTTGGTTGTTCCATGATGAAAGCTGCCACTTTTACATTTTTCATCGTCAACATTTTATTAACAATTCCTTCGGTATCTCCACGTTGAATATTGAATTGATCGTAATCATTTCTAGTCAAATAAATAATACCTGTATGCAATTCCGGCAGAATCTCCATTCTATTGGCCAAACAATGTCCTAATAAACGAAGTCGCTTTTCAGACTGTGCATTAAAAATTAGGTCTTGAATTTTATAATCATCCACACCAATCTCAATCAAATGAGCAACAATTCTAAAGAGCTTAGGAGAAGTGCTATATTTAAAAGAACCAGTATCGGTCAAAATCCCTGTAAAAAGGCATTCACCAATCGGTACGTCCAATTCTTTTTGCATATCCATCATCTGAATAAAATCATAAACCAGTTCGCAAGTTGAACTTGAAGACGGATCTGAAATTTCATAAAGCGCATTCAAATCAGGATATAAATGATGATCAATCATAGCCAAGTCCGTATCCTTTGAACGAATATAATCACCTAAGCGATCAATCCGGCTAAGAGAATTAAAATCTAAGCAAAAGATCAAGTCTGCTCGATCCACTACTTCCTCTGCCCTATCTAATTCAATATCATAAATAATAACGGATTCCGCATCAGGCAACCAAGCCACAAAATCAGGATATTCAGAAGGAAATACCACCCGTACGGTGTGCCCCATTTTATTTAAAAAATGATATAACCCCAAAGAGGAACCAATCGCATCCCCATCTGGGTTTCGATGCGAACAGATCACGATATCTTTAGGTATTGAAAGGAATTTTTTTAAATCAGCAATATTTTCCATGTATCTTTATTCAAGTGCGAAGTTGACAAAATTTAGGCAAGAAAACAAACCTAATCTTCCTAATAACTACTTAGTACGGATTTAAGGTAGAATGGTTGTAATCGATCGGTAATTTTTTTAATAAACAAAGGGATAATAATCGACTATTTGAAAGTACTGAGCATTTTGCTAGTTGGCTGGTTGGCCCGTTAGCTAGTTAGCTTCCATTTATCGTATTTCACGTCAAAAAGAAGCTAACTAGCTAATCAGCAAACTGGCAATATCTTATTTATCATTTCCTAATGCGAAGCAGGAGTTGGTTTAATTAGCATTCTAGATATTGATGAGGAAAGATATTCTTGAAGAATGCTTCTGGCTACTGGCTTCTTGCTTCCCTCAATCGCAATTGAAGAGGGCCAGAAGCCAGTAGCCAGTAGCCAGTAGCAAAAAAACTCATGATCATTGATTCGGAGATTCCCCTATTTTTTTAAAATTTTATTTTTAACCCCTTATTCACATTCCTAATTAAAAAAACACCTTGCAAGTTAGGAATAGCTTCCTTACTTTTGCAAACTCAAAATTAAATTGATTTTTCACCGGAAAAGCTTATCCAATTAACTATAATCTTTTCCATATTAAATTACAGTAATGGCTGGTAAAAGAACCTTCACAATGATCAAACCGGATGCAGTAGCAGCGGGTAACATCGGAAACATCCTAGCGATGATCAACAAAAAAGGATTTAAAATCGTCGCAATGAAATACACTCGTCTAAGCAAAGAGCAGGCGGGCGCATTTTATGCAGTACACAAGAAACGTCCTTTCTACAAGGAACTAGTAAAATTCATGTCTTCTGGACCAATCGTAGCGGCTATCTTGGAAAAGGATAATGCTGTAGCAGATTTTCGTAAAGTTATCGGAGCTACCAATCCAAAGGAAGCTAAGAAAGGTACCATCCGTGCGAAATATGCAGCTAACGTAGGAGAAAATGCGGTTCACGGTTCTGACTCTGACGAGAATGCACAGATCGAAGCTGATTTTCACTTCGCTGGTGCGGAACTTTTCAAATAAGAAAATGGTTCGTTTAATAGCGTACACATAAGAAGGCACGAAGGACGCATCAATAGCGTTTTTCGTGCTTTTGTATTTTTTAATAAAAATTTTAATTCACCTATGGATAAGGTAAGAATCGATAAATGGCTTTGGAGTGTTCGGATTTTCAAATCTCGGTCACAAGCAACAGATGCTTGTAAATCTAGTCGCGTAAAAATCGGAGAAAAGAATGTGAAGCCTTCTTACCTGGTTACCCGTAATGAAATCGTCTTCGTAAAAAAGGAAGGATTCAATTTAACCTTTGAGGTCGTAGACCTGATCAACAAACGCGTATCCGCTACCCTCGCCCAACCTTGTTATAAAAACTTGACACCAGACGAAGAGATGAATAAATTTAAAGATTGGTTTGTCGGTAAAGCACATGCAGAACGTCGTGAGAAAGGAGCGGGTCGTCCAACGAAAAGAGAACGTCGAGAGATCGATGAATTCAAAGAGGATTATTTGTGGGATAACTGACTGATCTCGAAGAGCAACGTACGACAGTACGTTGAAGGAAGGCACCGCGAAAGCGGACGGGTGGATTAGAATGGGAATGGGAATTGGAATTGGAATTGGAATTAGAATTGGAATTAGAATTAGAATTAGAATTAGAATGGGAATAGGAATGGGAATGGGAATAGGAATGGGAATGGGAATAGGAATGGGAATGGGAATGGGAATGGGAATTAGAATTAGAATTAGAATGGGAATTAGAATATTTTCTTTACAATCTGTCTTAACAAATAAGTTTCCCGTTCAATAGACATTCCTTTTTTAGCACTGGTCTCCATCGTCTTTTCATTATGCTGGATGGCTTCATGAATATTGACCCAACTGGCTTTCATTCCATTCTTTATTTCGTATGATTCTAAATTAGACTTGCCCAACTCTTTGTCGATCTCACAGGTGTAACAATACGAGATCATATGCTGAATCTCAAAGTCTGGTTTATACCAAGGTCTATATTCTTCGTAGATTCCGAAGGGTTTTATATTCGTAATATTTTGGGCGCCGGTCTCCTCTTCTAGTTCTCGGATCATTCCTTCGATTTTATCTTCTCCAAGATCTAATCCTCCACCAGGCAGACTGTAATCTTCGTAACGTTCCGTATACATGAGCAAGATCATCTCTTTATACGTTGCAATACTTCTAGTAGCAAGTCGAGTAAAAATAGTTTTATTTTCTAGGGTTTGAATATCGGGATGATAATGTGTTTTTAGTATTTGCATGGAAGGATTTTATATTTTTTGTAAATATAGAATAAAGTAGATTAGCTCTTGAAGTTGTTTAATAATCAAAAATCCCGAATCTTGAAAAGTCAAGATTCGGGAAATTAAAAACTTCGATTCAAAAAATCGAAATTATACTAATATGTACTTATTTCTTAATTATAGTACGAATCAAACGATCAATACTTGATTGGATAGTCACAAAATAACTCCCTTGTGGAATAGTTGTAAAATCAACACTTAGCTGATTATATCCTTTAAGGACTTCAACTTCGTTGACAAAAACAACACGACCTAATGCATCGGTTACCATTAGGCTGATTACTTCTTCATTGGTGGAAGAATAGTCAATAGATAATCGATCGCTAACAGGAACCGGATATAATTTGAGTTCTCTGTCTGCGCTAACAGTTGCGATTACGATATCACTATAAGTAAATTGGCCATCTAGATCTACTTGTTTTAGACGATAGAAGTTATCACCAAGGAATGGGTTTTTATCCATCACCTCATAAGTCTCCAAAGTATTAGATGTTCCAGCACCCGTTATCATGGCAATGGTACTAAAAGTTCGTCCATCTTCAGAACGCTCAACTTGGAAATAATCGTTATCTACTTCAGAAGCAGTAACCCAATTTAACTGAACGTTATCTTCTACAGTCTTTGCATTAAATGCTAGTAATTCAACTGGAAGCGGAGAAGTACCCTCACCCACACCTGCAACACCTGTTCCTCCAGAGAAACTAGTAATTCCATCGAATTGAGCAAAAGAAACACCGTTCTCAGTAGCTCCACCACTTACATCTACTAGAGGAATTGAATTACCGGTAACCGATGGGCCCGTAATATGAATAGCAGGATCAAAATCTACTCCTACTGTCTTAAACCATTCAAAACCTTCTACGGTACGACCATCCATATTCATCGCATCCACTACTGCTGTTTGCTCAGCAAGATCATAGAAGAACTTAACATTTACTGGATCGACCAAAGCAGCTCCAGGTGTTACATTCCAGTAACGAGCCATAGACCAAGTTGCCGCTACTCCATCATCTACCATTGTTAAGGCAGCATCAACATCTATCGTTACCACCGCTCCTGTCTTTGCAGCAGCATTGTTACCCAATAAATTTGGATCCCATTCAATAGCAAATAAATAATCTCCTGGATTGGCTGGATCTTCATAATAAGTCCATTCCATATCTTCACAACTTGTGGCACAGGTAATGGTCGCAGGAGTACCCGTTGCTGGTAAAGTTACATTAGAAGCTCCGCAGCCTCCACAGTCAGAAAAATAAACATTGTCTATATACAATGTTCCCGCTCCAACTGGTAAACCAGAAAGAATTAATTGGGCGATATTACTTGTACCGGTTAAGCCCGTAAAATCAGCCATTGGAATTGAAAAAGTATTCCAACCTGAAAGTGTAGGTGTAAATGCTATCTCGTGCTCAGAGTTTCCTCCAGGACCAAAATTTACTAACTTCACTCTAAAGGTGGTCATATTTGGCGTCCATACATCAATATTAAAAGCTTCCATTCCAGAGGCATCAATCTGATTATTAACGGTTTCTATTCCTAAGAAATCGACGCTGCCGTATTGTCGGGTATCATTTCCTGCAATTGGCGTAATTCCACCTCCCGAAGCAGAAGACCACCCAGTTAACCAAGTATCTACTGGGACATCGGTATAAGCATCACTAAACATGGAAATTACATTTGCTGCATCACAAGTTGGAGTTGGAGCAGCTTCTGTTGGTACAACTGGCGCTATTGCTCCACAAGTTGCGAAATAAACGTTGTCAATATAAAGCGTTCCTACTCCAGCTGGTAAGCCAGAAAGAATTAGTTGTGCAATATTGCTTGTTCCAGTCAAACCAGAAAAATCAGCCATTTGAAAAGTCAGTGTATTCCAACCAGCTAGTGTTGGTGTGACAGCAATCTCATGCTCCGAGTTTCCTCCAGGACCAAAATTTACCAGCTTTACTCTAAAGGTGGTCATATTCGGTGTCCATATATCAATATTAAACGTTTCCATTCCAGAAGCATCAATCTGATTATTAACCGTTTCTATTCCCAAGAAATCAACACTCTCATAAAGTCGTGCGTCGTTTCCTGCGATCGGAACAGTCCCTCCACCCGTTGCAGAAGACCACGCCGTTAACCAAGTATCTACTGGAACATCCGTATAGGCATCACTAAACATAGAAATCACCTCGGCTGCATCACAAGTCGGGGTAGGTGCAGCTTCTGTTGGTCCACTTGGAGGAGCAACCGCTCCACAAGTGGCAAAATAAATATTGTCAACGTAAACCGTTCCTGCTCCTACTGGTAAGCCAGAAAGAATCAGTTGTGCGATATTGCTTGTTCCAGTTAGACCTGTAAAATCAGACATTTGAAAGGTCAATGTATTCCAACCAGACAGTGTTGGTGTGACAGGTATCTCATGCTCTGAGTTTCCTCCAGGACCAAAATTTACCAGCTTTACTCTAAAGGTGGTCATATTCGGCGTCCATACATCTATATTAAATGTTTCCATTCCGGAGGCATCAATCTGATTCACAACTGTTTCGATCCCTAAGAAATCAACATTTTCATATAGTCGAGTATCATTTCCCGCGATGGGAACAATTCCACCACCCGTAGCAGAGGACCAAGCTGTTAACCAAGTATCTACTGAAACATCGGTATAGGCATCGCTAAACATAGAAATCACTTCGGCTGCATCACAGGTTGGTGTGGGTGCAGCTTCGCTGGGCGCTTGTGCAAAAGCGCTGGTGTAAAACACCAATGAAAAGAAAAAAGTGTAAAGATAAAATTTCATAAGTTTTGATTTATTTAATGAAGAAAATATCAGGTTAAGTTGCATAGCAGATCTCTTTGCTGCTATGCATTTTATTAGCTTAGTTTTACCAAGTTTTTTAGTATTACAGTCGTCTAATAGAAACTATCTATGTTTCTGATTTCAAATGGAATTAAGCAGGACTACTTTGAATAGAAAGATTTTTGGGGACTTTTTAAATAGGCGACTGGTGTTTTAGAAAAAAGGCTAAACCAATCAAAAATTTACTTTCTAGACAATAACCAAAATATTATATTGTGAAATTACAGTTAGAATTCAAATAATTATCTATTTCGACCTACAACTTGGTTACTACACACCAAAAAGATAGTACTACATTAGTACAACATCATGTGTAAAAAGATGTAACATTTGTCTTTTGTAATAAATTTTTGATAAGTTAGGCTAAGAATAATTAAAACATGGATAGCCCTAAACCTGAAGAGATTTTGATCGATTATTGGTTAATTTTCACAAATAATTTCCTTCCAAATCAAATAACCTTTTCGATTCATATGCAAACTATCTGAAATAAAAATATCAGCCATTGGACGGCCTTGAGGATCTAACATTGGATTCCAAACATCTATATAAGATAATTGAGGATGGCCATCGCAATAGGTTTTTAGCAAACGATTAAATGCTTCATATTCCGTTTTAAATTTCCAGCGGGAAGGACTTGGTTTGGCGGCAATAAAATTGATTCTTAATTTAGAATTTAAAGCTAGTAATTTATAGATGAGTTCTTTTGTAGTCGTCATAATCGCTGCTGGATTTTTTTCGGCAGAGATGTCATTATCTCCTTCATAAATATAAACCACGGCTGGACGAAATCTTAAAACAGTTTGATCTAAAAAATAAAGTAAGTCGGACATATGCGATCCGCCGAATCCAGTATTGATCACTTGCACTCCACTACAATCTTTTTCCAACCCTTCCCATAACCGAACGCTAGAGCTGCCGGTAAAGATGACGGTTCCTCCATTATTGGGAATCGGTAATTCATTAAACAAGGAAATCTCTTTTTCGAAACGACAGGGATCTTGTCCTTGTA
>CALGJS010000292.1 GCA_937927835.1 uncultured Saprospiraceae bacterium
TTGAGTAATTGCTGAAAAACGGTAATATTCTCTTCTATTAAACGAAGTTCATTTTCAGATTTCAACACTGCGGTAACCATTTGTTGATTATCTAACACCATCAATGTATCTCCAGTAGAAACGTAGGTTCCTTCTGCTACACTAAGTTTATGAATCCGTGCTTCAAAGGGTGCTTGATATTCAATAGGCGTATTCTTTGAAATAATTTCTCCTTGGCGAATATCAACGGTATAATTAATATTCAAAACAAATAACAAAATCAGCGCTACCAGAAGCACCGATGTAAGCAACGCAAACAGGCCACGAATCAGCTTAAATGCTGTCGGAGTTTTGGTGGATAAATTTTCCATTTTTTAGAATATATTTTTTATCGAGACGGATATTATTGACCGGAATGTGGGAAATAAGAATAAATGTTTTATGGTCAATTAAATCAATTAATTGTTCTATTCGTTCTTTTGATTCTTGATCAATACCATTAAAAACTTCATCAAAAATAATTACTTCCGCATCTAAAAACATCGCACGTAATAAGAGAATTTTTCTTCGTTGACCTGTAGAAAGATTACTTCCGTTTTCGTGAATCACGTAATCAAATTTTTCGTTTTTACTATTAATAAATTCGTATAGATTTACCATCTTGGCATATTCGATCAATTCTTCTAAATCTACTTTTCGGCCAAAAGTGATATTAAATAAAAGGGTATCATTAAAGATCATATCCTTACCAGAAATCAAGGCGATTGTTTTGTTTAATGCCTTGGGATGGTAGAGTCCTGTATCAATTCTATTGATTTGAATACTTCCTTGATCTGGCAAATAAAGTCCAGTAATTATTTTACAAAAAGTAGATTTTCCAGTTCCATTTTTTCCTTTGATCCAGATTCGTTCTCCATGATTGATGGTCATCGAAATAGCATCAAGTACTTTATTTTCATCATTGTATGAAAAATCAATATTATGCAAACTCAATTTCCGAAATTTAAATCGTTGAATCAGATTTTCTCTTCGTGGCGCCTCTTCTTCAAGTGCTTCATTAAAATTAAAAACACGCTTTAAGATTACTCGATGTTCTTGTAATGAGAGATTTGCATTCAGCAATCGACTAAATGCTTTAAATATTTTTTTGGACATCGCCACAAAAGTGATGATCATTCCCAACGAAATTGTTTGGTATAAAATTAATTCACGAGAAGTTAGCACAATCAAAGCCAGGGTAGCAAAAGATACAATAAAAGAGGCAATAATAGAGTTGGCCAAACCAACATACTTTGATTGAATATATATATCCAATAATCCATCTACTCGCGAGCGAACTTGACCAGAAGAGTATTTTTCTAGCCCCAGAGATTTAATTACCTGAATACCTTCTATTTTTTCTAAAAATTTAGACATAAAATCAGCCTTTCGACGATATCGTTTTTGTTCTAGTTTTTCGATTAAAGGAGTGAACATTTTAAACTGAATTAAAAATAAAATTAGAATCAATCCAACTAACATAGACAATCTCCAATTGATAAAAACCAAAAAGATTAAAGAGACACAGGCGATGATCACATCTACCATAATATTAGAAAAATACTTAACAAAGAAGGTTTTGAGTTTCATGGAATCTCGAAGACGCTCCGTCAAATCTCCTTTTTTAAACCGCGCTAAATAACGCAACGAAAAGCGATTAAGTTTCTCATCAAATTGATAAAGGAAAAAACGGTCTAATGTTGCAGCTAGATGAATTGACACGAATTTAGCGTAGATCTTAAATATCATTTCCACCAAATAAAAAAGTCCAACGCCAATAGCAAACAACTGTAAAGTTCCCAATTGATAACTAGGCAAAATATGATCAATTAAAATCTGGTCGATAAAAATCCCGACATAACTAATAAAAGCCGCAAAAAGGATGGTGGCCAAAAAAATCATCCATAATACCTGAAGGTGCGCGATGCTTTTAAATAATTTCCAATAGACACTTCCCTCCGTTTTTTCTTGAGCAAAATCTGCAACAATTTCTTCCGTTTTTTGAATAGAAAGTAAAACTGGCATTGCAATTTCCACCGTATCGGAAACATTTTTTCTTCGTCTAAAATTATGTGGAATATTGTCAAGTTGCTGTTCAAAAAATAAATCCTTCAAAAAAGCATTGGCCACTGCTTCATTTTTAAATCCATACTTTTCTTCGATGTATAAAAAGTATTCCAACTTATTGCTCATCTCTAAAAGTACAAACCGATCAGGCCTAGTAAACGATGGTATTTTTCGCGACTTAAAAACTTCTGTAATCCTCAGCCAGATAAGATCTGCCTCATCGGCATAATTAAGATACTGTTTTTGAAAATGTACTTTCTTTTTAAACTCCGTTGGTGTTAGAAGATATTCGGTCACACTCCGTGAGTCAAAGATTTTAAACTTATTTTTTTCAATCCCTCTAACAACAATATAATCGAGTCTATTATTGATTTTTACAGGAGCAATCGCCGGAAAGAACTCCTTTTGTTTCTCCGTTTTTATCAATATCTCATCTAAATCCAGCGCATTTACTTGCGTAAAAAATCCTTGCTCCTCTAAAAAATTTTGCATTCCGGCCAAAGAACTCCCTTCCGAATCCAGCGCTAACTGGTCTTCGATCATTTTTCGTGGAATGTTTACGTCATAGAGATTACAGATTGTTTTGACTGCACTTACTCCACCATCGTTTCTCCCAAGTTGTTGGTCGATTAGTCTCGTCATAGAATATCATAAACAAAATAGTAGTAACAACGAAGGGTTATGTTGTCTACTCTTACACAGAAATAAATGGAGGAAATATTGAGGGGGCAACGGACAATTAGAAAAGAAAAATCTAAACTATCCTTAAGGTATGTACAAATCTACATAAATTTAATATTGAAAACTCTACCACTTCTGGGGTATTTTATAATTGACGATATTATCCATATAGAAAATCATTTAACGAAGCTGTTTAAAAATGAAGCACAATGGTTGCGGACAAGTCATTGATAACGTGGATCTTCTGCTATTTTTATTTATGTAGCTACGGCTACATGAGCTAATAAAATTAGCGAACCCGAAGGGACGGGTTGGCAAAATGAGCATCGCCCACATTATCAAGCCCGCCTGCCGGCCGGCAGGCACTTATCCTCACCTTTTGTGAACATTCTTAAACAGCTTCAACCATAAAACTAGTCGTAACCCGTACATATATTGCCATTTGAGTAGATTAGATAAACATAAAACTCCTAACTTGCGTTCAATATCCAAATACCAAATTTCATTAAAATAATATAGATGAAAGATATACACGAAGAAGTAAAAGAGTATTACGGAAAGGAGCTATCTACCAGTGAAGATCTTAAAACGAACGCTTGCTGCACCATGGAAGAACCTGCCGAACATATTAAAACCGCATTAAGTAACATCCACGATGAGGTGATGGCTAAATATTACGGCTGTGGATTAGCAATTCCTTCTCAACTAGAAGGTTTGCGAGTCTTAGATCTTGGTTCAGGTAGTGGCCGAGATTGTTATATCCTTTCTCAACTAGTAGGACAAAATGGAGAAGTAATCGGAGTAGATATGACCGATGAGCAATTAGAAGTTGCCAATCGACATATTGATTATCATACTGAAAAATTTGGGTATAGCCACTCCAATGTAAAATTTATTAAAGGGAATATCGAGTCGCTAGAATCGCTTGATTTAGCGCCCGAAAGTTTTGATCTAATCATTTCAAATTGTGTGATCAATCTTGCAAAAGATAAAAAAAAGGTACTCGCAGATACCTATCGATTGCTAAAGCCTGGTGGAGAAATGTATTTTAGTGATGTATATAGTGATCGTCGAATCAGTAAGGACTTACAAGACGATCCAGTTCTTTGGGGGGAGTGTTTAAGTGGTGCTTTATATTGGAATGATTTTTTAAGAACCGCTCGCGCTGTTGGTTTTACCGATCCACGTAGTGTAAAAAATAATCCCATTACCATTGAAAATAAAGAGGTGCAAGAAAAATGTGGCGACATTAAATTTTTCTCCGTCACTTATCGATTATGGAAAATTGATGGTCTAGAAGACGAATGTGAAGACTACGGTCAAGCAGTAGCTTATAAAGGTACAATTGAAAATAATGCTAGCAGCTTTGATTTAGACGACCATCATAATTTTCCAAAAAATAAAATTATGACTGTTTGTGGAAATACTTATTTGATGTTACATGATACGCGTTTAGCCAACCATTTTGAATTCTATGGAAACTGGGATACACATTATGGCGTCTTTGAAGGATGTGGTGGTGCGATGCCTTTTAATTCAACAGATAACGAAACTGCCGCTAGCTGTTGTTAATCGAAAGAGGTAGAAGTGTAGAAAAAAAACGTAGACACAAGGCGTGCCTTGTGTCTACGTTTTTTTTGTGATCAGTCGACTTGTTTAGTCACCTAAATCTCTTTCAATTTAATTTCTACCCGTTGATTCTTCTTACGGCCTGCGCTGTATCTATTCGAAGCAATCGGTTTTGTTTTACCATAACCAACCGTTTCTAGCCTGTCTATCGATATTCCTTCTTTCACTAAATAATTAGCAACGGACTCTGCTCTTTCTTTAGATAATTTATTACAAAAAACATCATCACAACGATCATTGGTATGGCCTCGAACCTCAATATGATAAGAAGGATTAGCCTTTAAGTATGCTACAATTTCATCCAATTCATCATGAGCATCTTCATTAATTTTTGACTGATCCATTCCAAAAATTAATTTTCGTAACTTGATTATCTTTCCTGCTTTGGTTCCACTAGAAGCCAATTCTTTTATAATTTTTTCTTTTTCAACCTCCTTAACTGGTTCTTTTACCTTTGTCGGTGATTGATTCTTTTTAGGCGGTACTACCGCAACAACTGGTTCTTTTTCTTTTGGTTTTTCTACTTTTTCTTTTTTCGGTTTATCGACTACCGCCAATTGTTCTGGTTCTTTATCACAAGGTATTGGAACGATATCAGATAAATTATCCACTAAGACATTTCCGTTATAAGGAAAAAGTGTGGGAGTTTTGTAGAAGGCTTGAATCAGAATAAATCGATGATTGGTCGTTGGTTCAAAACGTAAGTCATATTTTTTCCAATCTGTATTTTTCACCAATGGTGTTTCGCCGAGCAATTCTGCTTTTTGACAATAAGAATTTCCACCGTAGATTCTAATTTTGATAGGTTTTGTAAAATCTACCATTACGGTTTCACCAGAATCATCCTTTGAACGAGTACTACTCAGGTACGTTTCAGAACGAGCGAGAAATAATGACATCTCATAACATTTACCTCCTTCTATTGGCGTCATCAATCGCTGACTGACGGACTCTTGCGTATCGTTGTCACGGACTACCATTCCCATGTAGGTGGGTCCATCTTGCGCAGGCAGTGTAACCTCGAAAAAAGGTTTATCACCAAAAGCTATATTAGGGTTGGGTTGTACATCCGGTGGTGTTTCGCCAAAGGCGCCACAATCTTGCCATCCCCGAGGTCCTCGGTTAAACTGGTCTCCACCAGCATGGGCAACATCCAAAAAAGAGGGGTTATTGAGTTTTATCGGGGCATCCTGCGCACTTAAGGTATTCACAAAAGTGAGCAGGATGCCGATAAAAAGAATATTTGTAATTCTCATCATTATAAAAATTGTTTACTACAAACTAATAACGTTCTTAGGACGGGTATTAGTTTTGAAAGCAACAAAGAAATCCTTTAAAGTTTACTTAATTATTTAAAGGCATTCAATCCAGTCACATCCATTCCTGTGATTAACAAGTGAATATCATGTGTTCCTTCGTAAGTCAGTACCGTTTCGAGGTTCATCATGTGACGCATGACCGGATATTCGTTGGTAATACCCATTCCACCGTGAATCTGACGAGCTTCTCGGGCAATTTCCAAGGCCATATGCACATTATTACGCTTTGCCATACTGATTTGTGCTGGACTCGCCTTGCCTTCGTTGGCCAACGTTCCTAATCTCCAAGCAAGTAACTGCGCTTTAGTGATCTCGGTAATCATCTCTGCTAGCTTCTTTTGGGTCAATTGAAAACCACCAATCGGACGACCAAACTGTTCTCTTTCTAAAGAATATCGAAGTGCTGAATCGTAACAATCCATGGCTGCACCAATCGCTCCCCAAGCAATTCCGTAACGTGCTTTAGACAAACAAGATAACGGTCCTTTCAATCCTCGAACCTCTGGGAATACATTTTCTTTCGGTACGCGTACATCTTCAAAAACCAATTCTCCAGTAATAGAGGCACGAAGTGACCACTTACCGTGAATTTCAGGAGCAGAAAATCCTTTCATTCCTTTTTCAACTACCATTCCTCGAATCTTACCTTCCTCATCTTTCGCCCAAACTACTGCGATATCTGCAACTGGTGAATTCGTAATCCACATTTTAGCACCATTAAGAATATAGCAATCACCATCATCTTTGATATTGGTAATCATTCCACTAGGATTAGAACCATGATCCGGTTCTGTCAATCCAAAACATCCAATAAATTCTCCGCTTCCTAATTTAGGTAAGTATTTTCTCTTTTGTGCTTCAGATGCAAAACGATAAATCGGATACATCACTAGAGATCCTTGGACAGAAGCCATGGAACGGATTCCCGAATCACCTCTTTCCAACTCTTGCATGATTATACCATAGGCAATTTCATCCATTCCGCCACCACCATATTCCACTGGTAGACTAGGACCGAAAGCACCAATTTCCGCCAACCCTTTAAAAAGGTGGTGCGGACATTCTGCTCGATTAGAGTAGTCTTCGATGATGGGACTAACTTCTTGTTTGACCCATTCGCGGACAGCACCACGAGCCATTTTATTTTCATCGCTTAGTAAGTCATCAATATTATAATAATCGTGTCCTTTAAACTGGTCTGTTTTGACACTTTTTTTAGCGGTAGTTACACCGTTTGCTTTTCCATTTTCGTTCATTATAATGCTGGTTTTATTTTATAACTTGGTTTATTCTGAATTAAAGTAATATTCTAGATATTAATAGAACAGTAACTTTTGAGAAATCAATATTTTTCATTAATCAGTGAGCATTTTTTGCCTGTTAGCTGGTTTGCCTGTTGGCTAGTTAGCCAAATTTATAATGCACTCATCTCCTAATTAAAAATTACCGGACCAATTAGATATAAAATTACGTAATTATATACACTCTTGTTGCCCTTTTAAGGGGTGGAAAACGAATTTTACGGAGGGTTGACGGTGGTTTTTAAATAGAACTATTAGAATAAGAAATTCGAGGAAGCAATCTGACTTTGATAAACTGAACAGTTATTGATCTCTCCCCTACCTCACCTTCATAATTCTTATCTTTGAAAAAAAATTCAACACATGGGAAAAATTTCGCTAGAAGGTATGGAATTTTACGCTTATCACGGCGTATATCCAGAAGAACGGGTCATTGGCAATAGTTTTGTAGTAGATGTTTTCATTGTAACCAACTGGGAATCCGCTTCAGTAAGCGACAACCTGGAGGAAACCATCAATTACGAAACCATCTATCAAATCTGTCAGGCGGAGATGCGGCACACGGTGCAGCTAATCGAAACCTTGATTCAGAATATTTCGTATGCCATCAGACGGCAGTTCAGCACCATTCAGTCCATTACCATTAAAGTACGTAAAAATCGACCAATTCCGGGACACAGAGTATCTCATTCTGCGGTTGAATCCACCGAAAGTTTTGTCAATCAGTGTCCGCGTTGTCAAAGACCATTTATTTGCTATGGTGACGAAACCTGCTGGTGTATGGAAAAAAAGGTATCCTCTGAAACTAGAGAGAATTTAAAGACCCGTTTTCAAGGGTGTCTATGTAATGAATGCTTGACATTTTTTGCTGGCTAGTTTTTAGCGCTTGTTTAAACTCTTATGATTTTAATAACATTTCCAGAATTTACCTTCTAAAAATATACAAGTCTAAACACAAATATCACTTTACCTAAATTGCTAAAAAACGCAATTTTTAAAAAAATTATTATGATTAAGAAATTCATGTTTGTACTCGTGGCGCTTCAGCTTACCGCTTGTACTCAGTTTCAGGACATGGCTGGAACACTTCTAGAAAGTGGCGCACTCACTCCACAACAAATTGGCCTTGGTTTGAAAGAAGCCCTTAACGTCGGAATCAGTCAAGGTGCGGATAGATTATCTGCTAAAGATGGTTATCTTAAAGGAGCCTATAAAATTTTATTGCCAGAAGAAGTTCAGAAAGTAACTAATAAGTTATCTGGAATTCCAGGTTTTACTTCTGTGGAAGGAAAAATGATCGAATTGTTGAACCGAGCAGCAGAAGATGCCGCTAAAAGTGCTAAGCCTATTTTCGTTAGTGCTATCAAGCAAATGACTTTTGCAGATGCAACCAATATCTTAATGGGATCTAATGATGCGGCTACAGGGTATTTAAAAAAGACTACTTCCAATGAATTGACTAATGCATTTCGTCCTAAAGTAGTGAAGTCACTAGACCGAGTTAATGCTACAAAATACTGGAATGATGTAGTTACAAAATACAACTCAATTCCTTTTGTAAAAAAGGTGAATCCAGACCTAGACGACTACGTTACTCAACAGGCCCTAACCGGTTTATTTGGAATGGTAGCAAAAAAGGAATTGGGTATTCGTAAGAATGTTAGCGAACGTAAAACAGACTTATTGAAGAAGGTTTTTGCGAAGCAAGATAAGTAGTTGGTGGATTAGTGGATCAGTTAATTAGTTTCTCCGCGATCGCGGGGAAACCAATTAACCGATCACTAATTAACCGGTCACCAATCACTACAACAACCCTTTCAATTCTTTCCAAATCGTTTCCCGTACAATCTGATGTCCTTCTATATTTGGATGAATTCCATCCGGCAAATTAAGTGTGGGTTCTCCACCAACTTTATCTAGTAAAAAAGGAATCAAGCTCGCATTATTTTTTTTAGCTAATCGAGGATACATTGCTGCAAATTTTGTGGTGTATTCGTTGCCCATATTTGGAGGCGCCATCATTCCAGCCAATAGAATCTTAGTGGCAGGATATTTTTCTTTTACTGCATCAATGATCGCTTGTAGGTTTGCTTCTGCATCCGCGACAGGCAATCCACGCAAAGCATCGTTTCCTCCCAATTCCAGCACAAAAATATCGGGTTGATAGTTTTCCAATATCCACCCTACTCGCTCTTTTCCACCACTGGTTGTTTCTCCGCTATTCCCTGCGTTGACTACTTTATAATTCAGATTTAAGGAGTCAATTCTCTTTTCAATTAGTCCAACAAAACCTTGTGCTGGATCCAATCCATAACCAGCCGATAAGCTATTTCCAAAAAATAGGATGGTTTTAGAGGTCTTTTCGGCAACGGGTTTCGTGGATACATCCGATGGCGCTGGACCCGCTTTTGCAGGTGCTTGCTTGGCAGAGCCATTGGTACTATCTGTGGCACAACCAATTCCACTCAAAACAATCAGAATTAAAAAAAACAAGCGATGACAGGTAAGGAGGTATTTATTCATAAAGGCAAAATATTATTTGGAATGACCGTTATTTTGATGTAAATAAAAAAGAAAAAAATTAATAATTATTTAATAAAAAATTTTGTTTGGAATAAATCAATCAGACACCATTTTATATTTCTTCGTTTCCATCCAATCAGATAAGTTATTATTCAAATAACAACTCCGACAAAACCGACTGATAATCGGTATTTTCAAGACTGGATTTAGGGACAAACTTATTGTAATATTGCAGCGTTAGAGTGACAAAGATAAGCGATCCGAGTAAGTAAATTGTTGTTCATCGAAAATTTCACTTCATTCGTCTAGCTTATTTGTTACATGCAACCTATTGGATTTATATTTGTGTTTATACAAAGAGCTTGTCAAAACTTCCATTAAACCAATAGTTAACAACAAATATTTTCATTATGAAAAATTACATATTCTTAGCCGTTTTATTCTTATCTAGTTTTGCTACGCAAGCCTTCACGGATCCAGTTAGTAAGGATAAAGAATGTCGATTAGATTCAGTCAATTGTTGTAATAGTCTTGATAGCCAAGAGCGAATCACACTTGACCTAATTTTTAATAATTGGACACTGACCGAAAACACAACTGTTTCGGGTATGACACAACACTTTGACTTTAGTGAAATGGGTATTGTAAAGATTACCACTACTTTTGCTGATGCAAGTATTCCTTCTACTACTAAAAATATGGTTTGGCAGTTAACGGTAGAACAAAATGAGTCTTTATTAATCTTAACAGATATCAGCACGGATTCTTTTACTACTTATAAAATAGACGAAACTTGTGAAGGACTTTCATTGAATAATACTTTGCTGAATAAGCAATTGGATTTGATTGTTCGTAAATAAATATACAGAAAGATAATCGCAAAAAACCACCAAAAGTCGTATTCGCTCGTCGGATACGGCTTTCTTTTTTATCCTAATCATCATTCTTAATCTTCACATCATTCTACCAAGCTAAGTCACCTGGATCTTTAGGTTTGGATTGTTTGTATTTACGTTTACTAAGAATACGTTTTTTCTGGCGATCTACGATCAATTTAGCCAATGCCTGATTGGCAGGCTCGGGACAATAAGGAGATAAGGCAAAATTAATATCTGGTTCAAGGACGTCTAGTCTATATAATAAACTGAGTAGAAAGTCTAGGCGGTGCTCAATCATATAGGCCACTTCATTAGCCACTAATTCTAGTAGTGCTTCTTCCGTCATAGGCGTTTCGTGCCCTTCTAGGCCAAAGTCCCGAGCAATTAGTAGCGTTGTTTCCGCAATCATTAGTTGATCCATACTATTTTTAGCAATACGACTTCCCAAATTATTGCTTATTTTGTTGGCCGTAGATTAAGAGCTTGTCTAAACCTTCATTATGAAGTTTTTAAAAATTTCTCTAATCGTTGTCGGATTTCATATGCGTTGTATTTAAAATTTATACTCATGAAATACCTTTTTTACTGGCTTATCCTATTTTTTTCACTTAGCGTAACTGGACAAGAGACGCCTTTACTCAAGTGGAATCAAATTCCGGAGGAAGACTTACAAATGACCGTTTACGGACCTGATTCTAGCGCGGCAGCAGTTGTACTTGCCGATCATGGACAAATCATCCTAGAATTAGAAGGAAGTGCTGCCTATTATCGATACAAACGCCATCGTCGCATCAAGGTACTAAACCCAGAAGGATTTAAAAAAGCCAATATCATCATTCCATATTATACTGCTAAAAAATACGCAGAAACCATTACCTATCTCAAAGGACAAATTTTTGCACCCGACGGGACAAAGGTAGTCATTCCCAATAAAGATATTTTTAATAATCCAATAAATGAGTCTTTTGCCGAAAAACGATTCACCTTTCCTCAAGTTCAAGCTGGATCAGTTTTAGAATATCGATACGAAATTGTCAGTCCCCAAATCACAGAATTACGAGATTGGTACTTCCAAGAAGACATCCCCGTCCGCTCTAGTCGATTAAAAGTAGAAATTCCTAATGCTTTTAAATACGTTTACTTATTTCAAGGAAATCAGCAAATTAACCAAACAGGAAAAGATGACCGCGCAATCGACGTTCGAGGAAATACCATTACCAAAATAAAAGACAATGTCTATCAAATGGTAAATGTTCCAGCACTAAAAACAGAAAAATATATTACGTCTATTAATGATCATCGCGCTCGGTTACGTTTCCAACTTAAAGAAATTTTATTTCCTAGAGGACATGTCCAGAGCTATCTCAGTAATTGGGCAGAAGTAAGTACGTCGCTTTGGAATCAAGAAAGATTTGGAAAACAATTTATGGATGAAAAAATGTTCAGCGAATGGATTAATCCAGCAACCACTAAAATTTTATCTGCAAATATTTCTGATCGAGAAAAGGCTGCTGCACTTTACCAATATGTCAGCAAGACCATCAAATGGAACAAGCGTTATTACTTTAGAGTCAAGACGACACTAAACGATGTTTTCCTGGAGAAGACTGGAAATAGTGGAGAGATAAATTTAGCCTATTTAGCCCTACTGCGTCACGCAGGGATTAAAGCTCATCCCGTATTAATCAGTACACGGTCCCACGGCCGAATGATCAAAACTTATCCAATCGTTGACCAATTTAATCACGTTATAATTTCTGCAGAATTAGACGATGAAATGGCGCTACTTGATGTCGGCCTTTCTACCAAGTCGATGGATTATCCAAACATTAATAGTTTAAATAAAAGTGGTTGGTTACTAGATGAAGATACACCACAATGGATTGATATTGAAGGGCCCGTAACTAAAACAACTACGATGGCCACCTTGAAACTAAACAACAATGGTGTTTTGACTGGAAAGCTACAAGGAAAATTTAAAGGCTATGCCGGCGCTACACTTCGGGCATATTTAGCTAATGAAAAAAACAAAGAAAAATACCCAACTAGTTGGACAGAACAAATACCAGGACTAGAGGTTGATTCTATTTTCACCAAAAATACCGATGTTTACGATAAATCACTTCACTTAATCGCACAAGTAAAAACATCAGAACTCGTAGAGAAAAAAGAAGACTTATTATATTTCCAAGCGGTCTTCACTTCTGATTTTTTAAAAAATAAATTACCTGATGAAAATAGAGCCTGTCCTGTAGAAATGGCATTTCCTAAAACAGAAAATTTTGTTTTAAATTTAGAATTGCCTGCTGGATATGAAGTAGAATCCTTACCTACGTCTGTTAGTTTAAGCTTAGCTGATGACAGTGTGAACTATAATTTATTGGTCTCCGTACAAGGTCAATTTCTACAACTAATCAGTAAAGTAAATATTAAAAAAACTACTTTTCCGCTAGCCGCTTATGAAGACTTACGCGAACTTTTTATTCAAATTGAAGAAAAATTAAAAGAAAAAATCGTCTTGAAAAAGATGGCTGATAAATAAAACAAATGCTACTATACAACCAACTACAAGAAGCAAAAGATACAGGTAAAAAGAAATTTGCAGTATTAATCGATCCTGATCAACTACGAATGAACAACCTAGATAAAATTCTCAACTTAGCTATCGAAGCCAAAGTAGATTATTTTTTTATTGGAGGAAGTTTAATTGTAAATAGTGTGTTGGACGACTGTCTCTCACATATTTCTAAAGCTTGCGACATTCCAAAGATCCTGTTCCCAGGCAATTCCTTACAACTAAGTTATCGGGCAGACGCTATCTTATTTTTGTCGCTTATTTCTGGTCGAAATGCAGAGCTATTGATCGGTCGCCATGTCAACACAGCTCCTTATATAAAACTAAGTCCATTGGAGGTAATGCCCACCGGTTATATGTTAATCGATGGTGGTATCACTACTACGGTTTCTTACATTAGTAATACGACTCCAATCCCAGCAGCAAAAGATGATATAGCATTATGTACAGCGATGGCTGGAGAAATGTTGGGACTAAAATTGATTTACATGGATGCAGGTAGCGGCGCCAAAAATCCAATTTCTGCTAGCATGATTGAATCAGTTAGTGGTGGTATTCAAATTCCTTTGATTGTTGGTGGTGGTATTAGTACACCTGAAAAAGCAAAAGAAAATATAGAAGCAGGAGCAGACGTAATCGTGGTTGGAAATGCTATCGAAAAAGACCCTTCTATTATTAAAGAAATTGCAGATGCCATTCATGGTCATTAGAATTTTTTCAACAGATAGAGAATTAGATAAAGTCTAAGATTATAAAGTTTAACTAAAAGGTAGAACTTTTTTTTAAATCTTTAGGTTTGTTGTATTGAATGTAAGAAGTTATTCTTTCTAAAAAAATAAAAAACAAGTAGCACAAAGCATTTATAAAATATGCACAAAGGAATTGTCATAAAATCTACTGGAAGTTGGTATCAGGTACTCCTCGAAAATGAGGAGGTGATCAACTGTCGGATTATCGGAAAATTCAGACTAAATGGCATGAAGGTTACCAATCCCGTTGCTGTGGGTGATCGCGTGGAACTAGAAAAAGAAGCGGACGAAAAAGGAATTATAAAAAAGATTCTACCCAGAGAAAATTTTGTAGTTAGACAATCTCCTCGAAAAAAACACTTCCTACATCTACTGGCCAGTAATATTGATCAAGCCGTAGTGATCATGACCATCATCAGTCCTAACCTTAAACAAGGATTTATTGATCGATTTTTATTGATGACCGAACCCTATAATATTCCTGTAGTTATTGTTTTCAATAAAGCCGATTTATATGGAGACGACGAGTTGACTATTTATCATTATCTCCGAGAAATTTATGAAAAAATAGGCTACGAAGTTCGGCTGGTCTCCTCTACCACTGGAGCAGGACTAGACAAACTTAAAGCCACACTAAAAGATAAAATCTCTTTGATCAGTGGTCAATCTGGGGTCGGAAAATCAACCTTAGTCAATGCGCTTCAACCGCACCTCGATATTCATACCAACGAAATTTCAGATTACTCTGGTAAAGGAATGCATACCACTACCTTTGCGGAGATGTTTCCCCTTGATTTTGGAGGACATATCATTGATACTCCAGGTATTAAGACCCTCGGCTTTAATAATCTGACACCGAAGGATGTGGTCCATAATTTTCGAGAACTGTTTAAGTATTCAAAAGATTGTAAATTTGCAGACTGTACCCACCGTAACGAACCTGGCTGCGCAGTTAAAGAAGGCGTAGAACAAGGAGGAATTAGTGAACTGCGGTACATGAACTACGTGACGATTCTCGAAGAAATCGAAGACCAGAATTACTGGGAGCGGCACAAAATCTAAAATTCAATATGTCTTATACCGGAAAAAAAAATTATACCAGTCGTCGCGAAAAATCAGTTCGTAATCTACGCTATCTGCGCATTTTTTCTCTATTCGCTGCTTTGTTTATTGCGGTGCTTATTTATAAAAATAGATACATTGTTAAGGGTTGGTTGGAGAGTTTGATTTATTAATATAAGTACTGATTAAATAAAGTAACAGATATAACCATCTAAGTTATAAATCATAACATTAACACTCCACCACTTCCATTTGATCACCAAAATCAGCCTTATTTTAGCCTTCCTACCATTTTGGACTAATTTTAGTATAAAAAATAGATGGATAACCCTGCACTAGCAGGATTGCCTTGAGATTTCCATTACACCAGCTCTATTAAATTGCTGGATTCTATATTTTTTGCTAAAAAGTAAAATATGAATATTGCTAAGATTACCATGCTCTGTCTTTTATTAACGACAGCTTTTACGGCCTCAGCTCAGACTAAAAAGACGAGCATGCAGGACGCTAGAAAACAAGCACTCGAACGTGCAATGAAGGCACGTAAAGGAGAAAGCGTTGACCCAACACCGATTGGATCAATAGAAAAACAATCAAAAATAAGTATCGAAGATGTCCATCGTGCTGCCGCTCCAGACGCAGGAGATGCTATTGACAACGTTCCTGAGGCTACCGAAAAGGTAGTTCAAGAGACAAAAAAAATGTCTAAAAGGGAAAAGAAAAAATTAAAGAAGAAAAAAGAAAAGGCGAAGGATCTCCCTAAAGCAACAACACCGGAAGTAAAAACTCCTGTTCAAGAAGAAAAGCCTTACGTTATTACTCGTCCATCTACAAAACCTAAGGTTGAAAGACCAACAGCTCCTAAAGTGATGGAGGAGGAAATAGTAGAGGTCACGGAAGAAGAAACTTTCCAATCCTCTGACTTCAATACCAATAATACAGAAACACGTAGTGTTCCCAGAGAATCTCAGGAGCAAACACCAACTAATACAACCGTAAATAGCACCTCTTCTCCATCTAGCACACACCTGAAAGCAATGGAGGAAAAAAGAAAACGAGAAGAAGCTCGACTATCAGAACTACAAGACTTACGTCGACAAGAAGAAGAAAGACAAGCAGCGATCGCTGCCGAGGCAGTTAAAATGGATCAGATCGTACGCGATCAAGCTAACGAAAAAGCGCGCCTTGAAGCATTAAAACAAGAAAAAGAATTAGAAACTAAACGACTTCAGAATCAAAGAGAAGAAGCGGCTCGATTAGCTAAAATCGAAGCAGCTCGTAAAGCAGAAGAACGTCGTTTAGCAGAATTAGCGGCTGCCCGTAAAGCGGAAGCAATACAAATAGAATCTCTAAAAGAAGAAGAACGTCGTCTATCAGAATTAGAGCATCAAAGCAAAGCAGAAGAAGCTCGAATTAAAGCATTGCAAAATCAACTTGTTTTAGAAGAAGCTCGTAATCAAAAAGCACGGGAAGAACAGCAAAAACTTGCTGAAATAGAACGTCAACGAGCAACAGAAGAAAAAAGACTAGAGCGTCTAAAAGCAGATCAAGAAGCAGAACTTGAACGTCAAAAAGCAATTAAAGCGGAACAAGAACGCTACGCAGAATTAGCCAAACAACGAGCTCAACAAGAGGCAGAATTAGCAGAACTAAAGAGACAAGGAGAACTAGAAATTATTCGCTTAAAAGCTGAGTCTGAAGAACAAGCCCGACTTAATCAACTTGCTGAAGAAAAACGAATCGAAGAACAGCGAATTGCAGATCTCGAAAAACTAAAAATAGAAGAAGCTGCTCAACAGCAAGCTTACCTAGAAGAACAAGATCGATTGGCCGAAATGGAAAAAGCACGGATCAGACAAGAAACCGAATTAGCAGAATTAAAGCTAAAAGGAGAATTGGAAGCCGTCCGTTTAAAAAATGAAGCCATCCAACAAGCACTGGCAGCAGAAAGGGCACAAAAAGACTTAGTCGAAAAACAAAAACGTCAAGAAGAAGCGCTTCGTGAAAAAATCGCTAAAGAAAAAGAAGCCAAACGATTGGCTGAAATCAAACGTGTTCAAAAAGCAGAAAAAGAGAAAAAAGAGTTATTGAAAAAACAACAGAAGGAAGAGAAAAAACGAATTAAACAACTCGAAAAAGAACGTAAACGTCTCGACAAGTTAGAGAAAGAACGAATTAAAGAAGAAGGTAGATTAGCCGAAGAACTTAGAAAACGTAAGATTCAAGAAGCTAAAATGGCCGAAGAGGAAAAAGAACGAAAAAAACAGCAACTTGAAAAAGTAAGAAAAGAAAAAGAAAAAGTAGAAGCGCAAGCTGATGAAGCAGAAGCAAAAAGACTAGAAGCGGAAGAGAACACACGTCTGCAAAGACTAGAAGCAGAAGAGCGAAAAGTACAAGAAGCAGCAGCAGCAAATGCCGCAGCAGAAGCAGCAATACAAGCACAAATACAAGCGGATAAACTCGCAGCAGAAACACTGCTCGCAGAACAAGAAGTAGAAGCACTTACTCAAGAAGCAGCTATTCAAAAAGAAGCGACTCGACTTAAACAACTAGAAGAAGCTGCTATCCAAATAGAAACACCTACACTCCCTGAAACAACCACTCCAGCAGTAGAACCTGTTATTGAAGAGATGGAAATAAAAATGGAGACAAAAGTAAAAACAGAAATGGAAATAGAACCTGCTCCTGTTAAGGTAGAAATGCCAGAAACAATAATCAACGAGCCAGTTTCAAGAGAAGCGCCTATTTTCTCTAATGTTCAAACCATCGATGCTGCCAATTTTAACATTGCCAACTTCGCTGGAAAAACACTAGTACTTAATTTCTGGAGAAGCGACGACCCTGGTTCCATGGATATCATTCCTACTTTAAATAGTATGGTAGATAAGTACCAAGGAGAAAATGTAGTATTTATCGGTATCTCTACCGATGACTCGGCAACCGCAATGGCTGCTGCTCAAGCTGCTGGATTTAAATACCAGATTATTGCTAATGGAACAGATATTATCTCGAACATGTATATTTCTAAATTTCCATCACACGTCGTACTAGACGAGAAAGGCCAGCGACTAGCGACCTTCTCTAAAAATTCACCACAAGTGTTGGCAGGACTAGAACACACGATTAAAAAGCACTTAAACCTTCTTAAAGGGTTCTAGTAGAGACAATTCACGTAAAGACAATTCACGAATTGTCTCTACAAGAGGTTAAAAAAGCACCAATGTCAAATTCGACATTGGTGCTTTTTTTTGAATTTGCGTATTTGTTTAAAAAGAGACTTGTCAGTTTCCATAAAGTCCTTACCTTAGTGGTGCTTTTTTTAATAAAAGCAGTTTAATAATTTGAATAAGCCTTCTTAGCTTGTTCTACTAAATTTTACCATGAAAAACTTACTTACTTTTTGCCTATTGCTTTTTGTTGTCGGATTATCCGCTCAAACGATGCAACTCACCCTTTCCGATGCTATCCTAAAACGAGGCAGCACTTTTGCTCCTGATCGACTGGCCAATCTACAATGGATTCCAGAAACAAATGAATTTGCTTATCTATCTTCTGACCGACAGGCCATTATGATTGATAAGGGTGAAAAAGCACAGGCGATGATCACACTCGATCATCTTAACAAAGGTTGCCAGCTTGATCTAAAACGATTCCCAGGTGTGCGTTGGGTTGATGGCAATCGTTTTTATTTTCACTACGACACGTCTTATATCGCTTATGATATTGACAAAAATCAAGGATTCTTACTAACGCCACATGCTCGTGGTGCGGCGAATACAGACTTTCTTTATAAGTATAACCAACTGGCTTATACCATGGATAATGATCTTTACACCGCTACGATTGGTATTCCAAAAACAACGGTTAAAGATAACACAGATCGCAATACCGTTAGTGGTCAAGCCATCGCTCGTTATGAGTTTGGAATTGGAAAAGGAACTTTTTGGTCGCCCAACGGAAAGCATCTAGCTTTTTATGAGAAAGACGAAACCAACGTTGCTGATTATCCGCTACTAGATGTTAATGCAACACCGGGTGCACTTCGTACCACCAAATATCCAATGGCCGGACAAAAAAGTGAAAAAGCTAAAGTTGGAATTTATCATCGTATGACTCGACAAACGGTCTACCTAAAAACAACGGGTGAAGAAGATCAATACTTGACAAACCTAGGATGGGGCCCAGAAAATAAATTTGTTTATATCGCGGTGGTCAATCGCGACCAAAACCGAATGTGGTTGAACCAATACAATGCGCAAACAGGTGACTTTATAAAAACACTTTTTGAAGAAAAACATGACAAATACGTAGAACCTGAGAATCCTGTTTGGTTTTTACCGAATAATGCTAATGAATTTTTATGGATGAGCGAACGAGATGGATTTATGCATGTCTATCGCTATGATAAAAATGGTACGCTACTCAACCAAGTAACCAAAGGAAAATGGGTAACCCTCAATATTATTGGTTTAGATAAAACTGGTAAAAAATTATTGGTCAAAGGAACCGACGAATCTGGTTTAAATCAATACGCTTACTCCGTTAATTTAGATGGAAGTAATCAAATGCAAATTCCAGGAAAACCAGGTATTCATAATTTTAGTTTAAATGATGAAGGCGATCAATTACTGGATTCTTATTCCAGTATGGAAGAACCATATACGATTAATATAATTGATCTAGATGGAAAAATTTTAAGAACCATTTCTGTTTCGAAAAATAAAATGGAAGGCTATGCTCAACCAACCACGGAGCTACTCGAAATCAAATCTCCTGGTGGTCCAATGCTGAACGCAAGAATGATCAAGCCCAGTCATTTTTCTGCAGATAAAAAATATCCTGTCGTCGTATATGTATACGGAGGTCCACACGCACAGATGATCACCAATCGCTGGGGCGCAGGAGCCCCGCTTTGGATGCACTACTTGGCGGAACAAGGATATCTTGTTTTTACGGTAGATAATCGTGGCTCTGCTAATCGTGGTTTTGAATTTGAAAATACCATTCATCGTCGCTTGGGTACTCCAGAAATGGAAGATCAATTAGCTGGAGTTGAATATTTAAAAACCCTACCCTACGCAGATACCGATAGAATGGCCGTGCACGGATGGAGCTACGGTGGATTTATGACAACCTCTTTGATGCTACGCCACCCTGGTGTATTTAAAGCTGGCGTCGCGGGTGGTCCAGTGACCGATTGGAAATACTACGAGGCAATGTACGGCGAACGTTACATGGATCGTCCAGAAGAAAATGAAGCAGGCTATAAAGAAAATCGCTTAATGAATCATGTGCAAAACTTAGAAGGAGATTTATTATTGATCCACGGCACCGTAGATGATGTGGTGGTGATGCAACATAATCTCGCACTGGTAAAAGCATTTGTAGACGCGGGTGTACAGATGGATTTTTTCCCTTATCCGATGCATCCACATAATGTACGAGGGAAGGATCGGGTGCATTTGATGGAGAAGGTGATTCGGTATATGGTCCGGTCGATTGGGGAAGGGACGAAGTGA
>CALGJS010000293.1 GCA_937927835.1 uncultured Saprospiraceae bacterium
TATAAGGTGCTTGAATAAATGGGAACGGATTAAGTTCAAGAATTCTGAATAAAAACCATCTTGGAGGATGCAGCCAAATATTTTTAAAGTTTTCAATACATCCGGTATGTTCTCCTCCCAAGAAAATTTCATTATTTTTCCCGATATAATCGTATTGGATAATGGTCTGTTCATATCTTGATCCAAACGAATCATCAAATGGTTTTGGCGTTAGTCTTATTTTTAAGATGGTACTATCCCTAGCATCTTCTTCTCTAGTAAATTCCCAATCATAGCCTTCGTTGTTATTCTTTTCTATCGTAAAAACTAAGGTGTCCGTATTGGCTATATATTGAAAGGAATAATCGAAGGAATTAAATTGATTGTAGAGTTTATTGTCTGCACTATAATCAAAGAAGGAGGTGGAATCTGGTTTCTTTTCGATATATAGTCCATCACGTAGATAGAGTTCGGGGAGTATTTTATTTGAACTATTTGGCGCTGCTGAATCTACACTTCTATCCATAAAGCATCCAGCCAAAAACAAGAGGATAACAAGGCGACAAATTTTCATTTTCTTAGGTGCTGAAATATGATGTAATTGTTTTGTGAAGATATCAATTATTCTACTATTTCAGCTCAGGGTATTGTCATAATTTGAAAGGGTTTTCAATTTTGAATAAAACATGGGAAGCTGTTCTTTAAAATAGGAATAGCCAGAGGAGTATTTTCTCTTCTCTGGCTATTTTTTTTGATGATCACATTCATCAGTTAAATTAGATATCTTAAAATTCAATTTATAGCTATACATTATTCAACGCTACTCTATTCCACGATAAAGGGCTTTGCTATTTTACCTAAATCAGAATACAGCACAGCTATATAAGTTCCCTTACTGTAGTCTGAAAAATTTAATATTATATTGTTTGCAGAATTATTGTTTATTTGTTTTATTAGCTGCCCCATGTAATTATAGATTTCTACGCTATTTATAAAAATATCTGATTCTATTATCATATTTTCAGTTACAGGATTAGGTGAAAATTTTACATTTTTGAGAGATACTAAATCCTGACTATTAGTAGTGACACCATTTGTTATGATAAAATAATTCAGCGTTGCAAAAACAGAGACCGCTGGCTTGAGGTACCAGTAGAACTGTATTGCCTCCAGGTTAGCATCTACCATACCACTTATATCATACGTATATTCAGTTGGTGTACTTGGGATAATTAATTCTTCTATTTCAGTGATGGTGCTGAAATCATCCTGATCTTCAATCGTTCCAAATCCTATGACAGGTGCACCTATGGGTGCCTGCATATTAAAAATAATGCTACCAGAAAGATGCTGCGATAAATCAAATACTGGAGTAGTTAAATATAATGGTGAATCAACACCAAATAAACTAGAAAATATAATACTATTGTTATTCCAAACAACATCATCAAACCCTCCCGCTCCCAGGACATGCGTGGTCCAGCCAGATGGTTGACTATTATTAAATGGTTCATATATCAAATAGTCTCCGCTGACAAGAATTATATTTTCTGTAATATTACTGTCCTCTAAATTCGCTATGCCTGCTACCGTTTCTAATGAAGGAAAAGAAACACTATAACTAATATTACCCTTGAGAACATTTTGATAGATGCCCATACCATTAATATCCGTTTCTAGTGGGCCAGAATTGTCTAGATATATCTCTGCTCCTTCTAGTGGATTTCCATTTTCATCCATTACATTAAATGTCAAATCGTATACTTCAAAATCCCCTTCTATATCTTTACTCTCTGATTGAATTATACTTTTATTTGAATCATCCTGGATAAATACGACTACGGCAAGATCATTAGCGGTTTCCATAAAAGTATTATTCATATCGTATGACAGCGTAAACGTCTCCTGACTGCCATTTGTCATAGCTCCCAGCGTAGTGCCATTGACTCCCGGTAGCATCTTTAAATTTACGTGTAGAAATTCTTCCTCGCCATTGGTCGCAAAATTATTTACCGTTCGCTTTTCTACGATAGACACATGTGCTTTTAATCCAGCCGGATAATCACTAAGTGATCTGACGTCAACACTGATATTAACAATATTATTATCATCAATAGTCGCTTCAGGAATTTCAATTTCCATAAATGTCAGCTCTTCCAAAAACATATCATGAGTAGCCTGATTAATATCATCAATACCTGTATCCTCATTGTTTATTCGTAGTATTGGAGCTTGGTTTACACCATAATAATTAACCCTCGTACCGTTTTCTGTTATATAATAGGGATCGCCTACACCAGGCCAGTTCACTTGATACTTTATCAGAGCGTACGTTGACGGGTTGTCATGTAACAAAGAATCTAATCTTCCATTAAAAGCGACACAAGGTGCACAAGTAGCAGAAGTAAATACTTCATATAAAGGTTTGAATGGAACCTGTGCAGATAGAACGTCTGCGATAAGCAGTGCTAGGTATATTATACTTAATCTTATTGATGTCGTACTCATGCTATTATTCTTTTTAGTTTATTCCTTCTTAGAATTACTCAAAAATATAGCGTTTTTAGTAAATGTGATGCAATCTAATTTACATTATACCTATAAATAAATAAACTAATTTTTATTGACTCTACCATGTCTGAATAGATGATCCTGAATCAAACCTCCCGATATAAATAGCTGTCAACCAATAAATTATTCATTTTTCAGGCCTTACGATCTTCATGAATGACCTTTCCTTAAATATCATGTCTGCCACTACCAAAAACATCCCCCCATTTTCGTAAATTGTCCCAAAATTAAATCACCATAAAACATTCTAAATAAACAACCATGAAATCAATCAAAGGACCCGCTATCTTCCTCGCACAATTTGCTCAAGACAAAGCACCATTTAATAATTTTGGTAGTATCTGCAAATGGGCAGCCAGTCACGGCTACCTCGGCGTACAAGTCCCTACTTGGGATGCTCGCATGATCGACCTAAAAAAGGCCGCTAAAAGTAAAACTTATTGCGACGAACTAAAAGGCACCGCCGCCGAACACGGAATCACCATCACCGAATTATCCACGCATTTGCAAGGACAACTTGTAGCGGTCAATCCAGCCTACGATGTGATGTTTGATGGATTTGCGCCGAAAGAAGTTCAGGGTAAACCAAAAGAACGTACTAAATGGGCGGTCCAGCAATTAAAGTATGCTGCGAAAGCAAGTAAAAATTTAGGAATCAATGTCCACGCAACCTTCTCTGGTGCATTGATCTGGCACACGATGTATCCGTGGCCACAACGTCCACAAGGATTGGTAGAAACTGGCTTTAAAGAACTAGCAAAGCGCTGGAAACCTATCCTCAACGAATTTGATAAAAATGGCGTAGATGTTTGTTACGAAATCCATCCTGGAGAAGATCTTCATGACGGGATTACTTATGAACGTTTTTTGGAAGCAACGGGTAATCACTCGCGGGTGAAAATGTTGTACGATCCGAGTCATTATATTTTACAGCAATTAGACTACCTCGCATTCATTGATATTTACCATGATCAGATTAAAATGTTCCACGTAAAAGATGCAGAATTTAATCCTTCGGGACGCTCTGGTGTTTATGGTGGTTATCAGGATTGGGTAGATCGTCCGGGTAGATTCCGATCGTTGGGAGATGGACAGATTGATTTCCGTTCTATCTTTTCAAAACTAACGCAATATGGTTATGATGGATGGGCGGTGCTAGAATGGGAATGTTGTATCAAAGATAGCGAGCAAGGTGCTGCAGAAGGTGCTACATTTATTCGCGATCATTTGATTACGGTAACCGATCGAGCCTTTGATGATTTTGCAGGCGGAAAGTCAGATGAGAAATTGAATCGTAAGATTTGTGGGTTGTAAAGAAGTCCGTCATATCTCTAGGCACAGCAATCTAAAAAAGCCTTACTCGGTATTCACTTCCGGGTAAGGCTTTAAAAATCGATCATTATCAACTAATTGAATAATAATTAATGCGAATCAGGGGTTAAAAAAGAATTGAAATAGTATAATTAACAGTATCATTCTAATTGACATGGTGTTTTTTGCTATTTGCTTGCCGACCGTATTAGGTTGGGGGGCAAATAGCAAGCGGCAAGAAGCACCTTCCAAAGTCTTTTTTTATTATTGATTAGAAATTTACCCCCTGATTCGCATAATTCATTAAATTTTATTGACCAATTTAGTCTCTAGTAAAAATCCTTTCTCATCTAGTAATTGCAGCATATACATACCAGAAGGTAGCTTACCTAAATCCATCCACTGTCGCTCTCCGATTCGAAGATTTAGCATTTCCTTTCCAGACATCGCATTAACTTTGACCGAAGCCACCGCAGCATCTGGGTTTTCAAGATTAAATAGTCCGGTACTTGGATTAGGGTATACCTGAAAAGTAAAATTGGGTATATTTTTGGTGGAAGTACTCAGGGCAGAGTCGTACACAAAATAAGCAAATATGTTATTATTTGGATTGTTAGCATGCGCAACATTTACTTCTAAGAATGCATATCCTTCGTAAATTCCGTTGGGATATAAATGAACGTCTAACCTAGAAGAAACGTTCGGCCCCAATTCTATCTCCGCCTCATCTACGGTAGGAATATAGCAGCCATTTTCGTCACAAATTGCGGTCGTCCAGCCATCGGTCATCTCAATAACATTTCTAGTCCATTTAATCGTTTTTTGTTGTGGAAGCACATTAGTAAAAGTATTGTGCGCCACGATATCATCAGATTCGATTACTTCGGTAACCAGCGTGTCTGCTTCGAGTGTTATCTGAGCAAAGAGTTGATTGTTCAACGTTAGCAGAAAGAATAATAAACCAGGAATAAGTAGATTTTTTTTCATAATTGATTTTTTT
>CALGJS010000294.1 GCA_937927835.1 uncultured Saprospiraceae bacterium
GCTGCGAAAGCTTAAAATATAGATTTATTGGAAAGGCACAAGGTTATACTTTGTGCTTTTTTTTTGTTGGGTTGGAGTTTTAAGGTGTGCGACGCCCTACGGGGTCGTGCGTATCAAGGAAGAGTTGAGGTTTTATATACATTTAATCCCTACGGAATTTTGGGACTCTTAGTAAGGAGGTAAGGTTTTGACCTCGTAGGCGCCGTCATATGTCTATTGCGCTTGCGCGTACCCGTTAAACGATCGACCCCGTAGGTGGTCGCACCGCGATGGAAGAGGTTTATTAAACGAGACCATCCATATCAATTTTTTTTCTCCAATTGTATTTTTTCTGGATTTCAAACGATCGCTTCAAGATCGAGGGAGGCCTTTTGGTCATTCTTTATTTCTTATCCTCCAATAGCTTCTTCAGCTCTCCCAACTGCTTATTCATCTCGTCAACTTTTGATTCTAGCTTTCGATTATTATCCATTGTCATTTCATCTACGAAGATGGCGTTGGCGAGAGACATCCCGAAAATACCGCCGGTGAGGACGACGAAAATAAAAAATATCCGCGCTCCAACAATGGTCGTTAAGGCATCATTAGGATTTGCTTTTGTTGCAGCGTCAGCGATGACGATCGGGATTTCATTCCAACCTTCTACCGTAAACATTTGAAAAATATAATAACTACTAATCATCGGATTCCCAAAATAATCAGGGACGAGTTTGCCATAAAAATGACAGGCAAAAAGTGCGAGAATAAAATTAAGAAAGACGAGAACTACTAATACAAAAACAGAAGCTCGGATCGCTCGTTTTAGTCCGGCCATAATCATTTTTACATTCGGAATAAACTTTAAAAACCGAATAAGTCGCGCCAGTCGGAAGAGTCTTAATAATTGAAAGATAGAAGTATCCATGATATTCGAATACCCTAAATAATGTAGTAATCCGGGAATACTGACCACCACAATAATAAAATCAAAAGTATTCCAGCGATCGCTAAAATATCTTTTTACGCCATAATGGCTAATTTTGACACAAGCTTCTAAAGCAAAGATGAGAACATAGAGATGGTCAAGAAAATCAAGGGTTCGATAAAACGCAAAAGCTTCCGTTTTTATTTCCGGAAAGTATAATAAAAAGATCAGCAGTGCATTGACCACAATGGCCAATAACATCTGTTCTTCATCTAGAAAATATTTCTTTATTGAACTCAAATTGTCAGTTTTGCAAAAGCTGCCACTGAATGATCCCACTTTACATATTTGGACAGCGAATACGTAGATAAACGGTTATGATAATAATATAAAACTCTAAAATTTTCTGACTCTAAATGACCTAAATCATTGACTTTCAATGGCTTCTGAGGATGAAAAATCCCCAAATTACTGATACCATCTTTGATTAATTCATCTAAATCACCACGGACTACTTCGGTCAATTTGATCCTACCTTCTGCTTCCATCTCCAGTAAATGCGTCCTTAAATTCTCAAGCGCGGAACGAACAATTTGGTATTCAAACTCATATTCTTTGGTTGGTAATCGAAGAACTCCGTACAAATCTAATTTAGGATTTTCTTTTAATAATATGGTGAATACAACAAAAGCAATTAGATGACTACTAAGCACTAAATTTTCCTTATGATAACGATCAATAATTCGATCGGCCAAAATTCTTGTGTATTCTCCTTCTCTTTGTCGGTCTGGTTTTACCTTTCCATCGCTTACAAAATATTCTTTCAATTCTACAGGATTTTTCTTGCGATCGAAACTATTTCCATCCGCATCGACAAAATTTCCAAGTACATCCATCGGCTTACCGAAAGAGAGATTGATGTCTGAACTTTGGCTAAATAATTTCCAAATAAATTTAAAAACTTTCCAGCGGCTATAAGATTGATCTTTTAGTTTTAAATAGTTTTCTTTACCCGTTTTTTTCAAGTGTTGCTCAATCAAATAATCGGCTTCCAACACAAAATGGTATCCTAAAATCAAAGGTACAATAAATACTTTTTCATCTTTACCTTTTTCGTAGATCGACCGTTGGGCTTCTACTGCGGTTCCTAATAATCCAAGCTTCAATTTAGTTTCTAAAGCGCCACTTCGAGATCGAGTACCTCCAGGAAAAAACAAGCTATTCACACCTCGTTCAATCGAAAGTTTAGACATCGCTTTTAAGGATTCAAGGTATATTGGATTTTTCTTTCGACGATCTACACGGTAAGCACCCAACCGATTCATATAGTAAGCAGTGTAACCGGTGTTGTAAAGATTTAAACCTGCTCCATAAGAAAAAGAGGGTAATCCAACAACCGTATCCAAAGCATAACCGATCAAGATAGAATCCAAATTAGAAAAGTGTGTAGGCACCAAAACTACGGTCCCTTTTTTCATCAAGGTACGAATCGTATCTACCTGACCATAAACTTTCAGTCTTTCAGACACTTTCCGTTTTGCGCCCCAAAATCGCCCCAAATTACGACCGGCTGCCGTATTCAAAAGTCGATTAAAAAATACCGTTAAAAACTTTCTAGCGAATTTAAAAGTCGGGATTTTAAAAGTACCAACGATCTCTTCAGAATATCTTTCCACGATCTTGTTAAGAATCGCTTCGTTGACCATTCGTGCTTCATCTTCATTTTTATCTAGCGAACGCGTAATTAGTCTTTTTCGCATTTTTTTCCAAAACTGATCTTCGTTTGGCGGATCAACTTTCCAAGGTTCCTCTTTAATTCGGATACGTTCCTTATAGATCGTTTGAGCCAGAATATCACTGAGTTGCTGGTTGGGTTTTTGCTTTAGTCGTTTGGTGGTAAAATCGTTGATTTCCTCAACAAAAGCCGCTCGGTCTTTTGACAATTTATAGATTGGCCAATCTTCCAATTCTGGGAATACCTGCGATAATGGTGGGGTTGGTTTCTCCATAATTTATTAAAATAATGCGAATCTTAGCGTAAGAAATAAATTTACTTAGTAGCGAGACTAAAGGGTTTTCAATTTCTGGCTTCTGGCTTCTGGCTTCTGGCTTCTGGCTTCTAATTAAATAATTTGTTGACAAGCATAATTTATCAATTTTAACTAGACTTTTTAGCCAATAGATTAAGGATTAATTTCCTCAATAAAATTTAAAATTTCTTCTCGGCCTTCCTTGTTAGCACTACTCGTTAAGAATAACGGTGGAAGTTCATTCCAGGTTTTCAATAATTCATTTTTAAACAGTTCTACGTTGACCATTTTCTTTTGAGAGATCATTCGATCTTGCTTGGTAAAAACGATCACAAATGGTACTCGAGCGCTTCCCAGCCAATTGATAAATTCGAAATCAATCGACTGTGGTGGAATATAACTATCAATCAAAACAAAGGCACAAGCCATATTCTCTCGATATTGCAAATATCCTTGAATCATCGTTTCTAAAGAGTCTCGATGTTTTTTAGAGAGTTTTGCATAACCATATCCCGGCAAATCGGTAATAATCCATTTTTCATTAATATCATAGAAATTAATCATCTGAGTCTTTCCAGGCGTATTCGAGACCTTTGCCAAGGACTTTCTACCTGCCAGCATATTAATCAACGAGGATTTACCCACATTAGAGCGGCCAATAAAAGCATATTCCACCTTATCATGTTTTGGACACTTCTTAATGGAAGGAAAACTTCCCATATATTCCGCTTTTCGGATGGTCATAATTGCTTATTTTTAGAAGTTGTTTATGGACTCGAAAAGCAATCGAGAACTAGAAAAAATGGTTCAAATCGAGCCTCTTTTCTGAATTAATAGCCTAGCTATTGATTCAGAAAAAGGCGCCTGTCCCGAACTTGATTCGGGGAAGAGTTGGAGATTTTTTTCAGTTCGCAGATAATTTTGGAGTCCTTAAACAACTTTTTCTGTTAAACCGCTCAAATATCTGCTTTTCTATCCAACATATCAAAATACTGAGCGTTATTCCAACAACCATTTTGTTATTGACTATTGGCTTTTAGCTATTTGCTTTGTTCAATCGCCTAAATAATAGCAGAATTACTTAGTTTATTGGGATGAAACAGTCGATTAAATATCTTTATTTTTAAACCCTGATTCAAACTGTACACGATGAAAAATTACCTAATTGTCCTAATTTCACTGTTATTTTTAACATCTGCCTCTGCTCAAGTCAAATTTGGCGTTCGAGGAGGATTATCTTCTACAGACCTTAAACCTAGCAGTTTTCTGATCACCAACCAAGCTACTGCCGAAGCTTTTACTTTAAGTTCCAAAGAAGCCGATTATGGCTATCATGTGGGAATATTCCTTCAGGCAGGTGGCGATAAGATCTTTATTCAACCAGAAGTGCTTTTTAATAGTTCTTCGGTCAGTTATAGCCTAGAATCCGGCGGAACTGGAGAGTTGGTGACCAATGTTTTTAACGAAACCTATCATAATATCGATATTCCAATCATGTTGGGCTTTAAAGTTGGGCCATTGCGGCTACAAGGAGGTCCGGTGGGACATGTTCACATTGACAGCAGCTCCGAACTCACTGATTTTCAAGGTTATGAGGAGAAATTTAAGACCTTTACCTATGGATTTCAGACGGGAATTGGACTAGATTTCTGGAAATTTGTCCTGGATGTAAAATATGAAGGCAATTTCTCCAAATTTGGTAATCATTTTAACTTCTTCGGTAATCAATATAGTTTTGATAATCGTCCAGGTAGAATTGTCGCTTCGGTGGGAATTGCCTTTTAGAATAGTATTATTTTAGAATAAATATCAAATACAAACCGCGATTGCCATTGGTAATCGCGGTTTTGTTTTTCTGCTGCTTGCTTTTTGCCAGCTACCCTGATAAAAGGGAAAATTTATTCTCCATTTTTTTAAAATACGCATAAAAAATACTGCGACCACTCTGTGGTCGATCGTTTAACGCTAACTACTTTAGCTAACATACTTTGACCGCTCTGCGGTCATTCTCTCTCTCGAAGCCATGATCTCGGAGAGATCACAGTATATTAGCCAAGGTTACGGGTTGGAGTTTACGACCGCAGAGCGGTCGCAGTATTTCGTAAAAAGTGCAGATTTATTTAAAAAATTGAACATCCTAGTCTTTTGTTTCTTCCTAATTGCCCTCTTCTAACACAATAAAGAAGGCAAATGGCAAAAAGCAAACAACAATATCGATATGGAATTTAAGATAAAGTCTAGTATATTAGAGCCATATTTTGATTGAAAATTAATGAAGTTGTTTTAAAGTAGATTGATGATTTGCTTGCAAGTCATTGATTCCCAATACTTCAGCTAATTTTATTTTCCGTAGCTTAGGCTACGCAAAAAAAATGGAGCTTCGTCTTGAAAATCAAGCGCTTACAATTAAATTCAACCTCCATTTTTGAACAACTTCATTATTATTTCTTCATTTTGGTCAACGTTTTTGACTGCTTACGTTCTTTTTCTATTTCTGCGATAGAAGCGGGCAAATAGCCAAAAGCAAAAAGCCAATAGCAAATAAAAGATTATGGCATTTATCAGAGTATTTAGAACACCGAAACACAACAAGTTTGATTACAATCCTATGTACTGGAATCCTAAAAAGGAAGATTTACAGGAACGCTTGGAAAGTGTTGAAAAAAGTAAGACCAATGACCCAGAGGCCTTAAAGGCTCGGATTGGTCGAGGACTACGTCATCGTACAGCTGGCGTTAGCTCCGAAACGCGTGGTTTTCGTTCTCAACAGGTACAAAAGTCAAATAAGACCTTAGTCATCGTTTTGGCTATTTTGATCCTTGGTGCTCTTGGATTATTATTCTATCTAGCTCCAATGATTCAAGCAGCAACAGAAACGACGATCTAATAGGAAAATTGATCTTTATTATAAAGACAACTAAAAAATTAAAGGATTCAAGCGCAAAAGCAAATTCAAAATCAAGCGCAAAATACGGCCAAGTTAAAAGGGAGAGTTCTTTGATTCATACAGATCTACCCAAAACCCAAAACCCAAAACCCAAAACACAACAACTCAAAACTCAATAACTCAAAACACACTATGGGGGACATTATCAGTTTATTACCCGATTCTATTGCCAATCAGATTGCCGCCGGAGAAGTAATTCAGCGGCCTGCTTCGGTCATCAAAGAACTGATGGAAAATTCCATCGATGCGGGTAGTACGTCCATCAAGTTGATTATCAAAGATGCAGGAAAGACTTTGCTACAAGTAATTGATGATGGTTGCGGAATGTCGGATCAAGATGCACGGATGTGTTTTGAACGTCACGCTACTTCTAAAATTAAAAAAGCCAAAGACCTTTTTGCTATTCGTACCATGGGATTCCGAGGAGAAGCAATGGCTTCGATTGCAGCGATTGCTCAGGTAGAAATGCGAACACGTCGACAGGTAGATGAGTTGGGTGTTAAGATTGTCATCGAAGGTTCAGAAGTCAAATCTCAGGAACCTTGTCAGTGTATGGTCGGAACGAGTATTTCAGTTAAGAATCTTTTTTATAATGTTCCTGCTCGACGTAATTTTCTAAAATCCGATACGGTAGAAATGCGTCATATTGTAGATGAATTTCAGCGAATTGCGTTGGCACATCCTGACCTTTTCTTTTCTTTACACCATAATAATAGTGAAGTATTTCATCTTCCAGCTGGAAATTTACGGCAACGGATCGTAGGAATGTTTGGTAGTAATACCAATAAAAAATTGGTTCCTATTTCTGAAAATACCGATGCACTTAATATGGAAGGCTACGTAGGTAAACCTTCTTTTGCTAAAAAAACGAGAGGAGAGCAATTCTTTTTTGTCAATCAACGATACATCAAAAGTGGCTATCTGAATCATGCCATCATGACGGCTTATGAAGATTTGCTACCAAAAGATACTTTTCCGTTGTATGTTATTTTTTTAGAAATAGATCCAGCGCGAATTGACATCAACGTTCATCCAACGAAGCAAGAAATAAAATTTGAAGATGAACGACTGGTTTATAATTATCTAAAAGTAGCCGTGCGACATGCACTTGGTCAGTATAGCATTACACCGACCCTTGATTTTGAGCAAGAGACGAGCATGAATGCTTTGCCAACGATGAATCCGAAAACGTCTAACGATAGAGGAGGAGAGAGTAGAT
>CALGJS010000295.1 GCA_937927835.1 uncultured Saprospiraceae bacterium
CAGTACTATCAGAGCCACATTGAGCAATGATTTTCTGGCCAAAGACAGAACAAAACAACAACAGAAATGTCAAAAGTAGGTTTAGTCTCATTTTAATAACTTGAACTTCTAAAAAACTAGAAGGCTTGTGCGGTTAATTTAATGATGTTGTTTAAGAATTATAAAAGCAGATGAGAACTAGAGAAAATGTTTTAAGTCCCCGCCTGACCAATGGTCAATCGGGCAGGTAGCCTCTTTTTTGAGTGAACCCCGAAAGCCTTCGGGATTGACAAGAAAAAAAGCGCCTGTCCCGAACTTGATTCGGGGAAGAGTTAAATCATTTAATCAGTTCGTAGTCAATTTTGGAGTTTTTAAACACCTTCAATGCTAATTGCTTGGAATTATAGGGTTTGCCAAAGATAGAAGGTAGCATAGCCACGCCAAGGTTGCCAGTTAGCACTAACCTTATTGATGGTGGCTAGGTCTGGTTTTTTAGGGAGGTTCATTTGAAGTTTTAGCGCATTATGTAGTCCTACATCTTTTAAAGGGAATCCATCCGGATACCGTAGGCATTTCATAATGACATAATTGGCAGTCCAATTGCCAATACCTCTGATTTTAATCAAATTGTTTTTCGCTTCTTCGACAGGTAATTTTAATAAAGAATCTTTATCAAGGTCTCCCTGAATAATTACTTTCGCTACCCCAATCAAATATTCTGCTTTGCGTTGAGAAACCTGATATGGGCGCAAATCTTCTGGCAATAATTTGGCGATGGTTTCAGGATCGGGAAAAGCGTAATAAGTTTTGGCTTTGTGCGTAAAAGATTTACCATATTTTTTTACCAATCGTTCTTTGAGTCGGTAGGCAAAATTGAGATTAATTTGCTGACCTAAAATAGCCCAACTAACTGCTTCGAATATATCGGGAATTCCTATTAGTCGCAAGCCATCATGATTTTTTACTACTTCATTAAGAATTTTATCATTTGCCGCCATCTTGTAAAAAGGACGGAGGTCGCGATCTAAATCAAACCAGTCGACAATAAAATTATGAATTGCGTGTCTCCAAGCAACATTTAATTTACCACCATTCAAATTTTCCGCTACTATAAAATTATTTTTTTGTCTTATTTTTAAAACTACTGGCTTTCCTGTGAAATAGATTAATTTATAAATTTTGTCTTTTTTGACTCTATGCATAATCTCCAAAGGCGACCGATTGAGATAATCAAGGCAGCGCTGAAAACTAAAAGAAGCAGGGATTTCTATTTTTATCTTAGACATTAAATTATTTTAAAGCAATACGGAATTTTGGGAAATGGTATAACAGTTTATTTTTACTCTAGACAAATAAAGGAGCGTACTTTTCTTCAAAGATTTGTAAATGATGTAACTCATGCCCAGCAATAATATACGCGAGGGCAAGAGGTGAGGCTGGTTCATTACTAGCCACACCTAATCTATTAAAGTCAGTATTGGTCATATTTTGAAATAAACTCAGACTGGCTTTTCTTACCGTACGATATTCTGAGATTAAAGATGCACCAGAACGGTGTTCTACAGGACCCACGTTTGCATAAAGATCTTGATCAAACCCCGGAAGTAGCGTCGCATCTCCTCGACTGATGGCCAAGGCTCGGTAAGCCATGACGCGCTCTACATCGATAATATGTAACAAACTTTGTTTTATTGTCCACTTTCCTCGAGCATAGCTTAGGTCCCAATTGGGTTGAGAAAGATTGGAAAAATAACTTGCAATGGTCTCTTCCTGCGCATTCAGTATATCCGAGATGTTTCCATCAGGTACCAAATCAATATATTTTCTAAAGTAGGAGGACGAAGCCTCGATAGCAGGTCGACCAAGAGTGGAGTGGTTTGACATTTTGGTATTTTCTATTTGTATGTGTAATTGAGGGAGGTTTTTAGTAATAAGTACTTGGACAGAATTAGATAAAGAAACTTAATTTAATTTTATCCACGTACTTAGAAACCCGAATTGTTTCAATTTCCAATATAGGGAACTATTGGATAATAACGAGAGTTTTGATCATAAGTTTTTGCATCTTTCTAAGAATTGCTATCGTACAAAGAGCTAAGTATGGTTTGCCGTATATTTAGAAATATTCTTATTATTTTCGCGCCAGTTAAAAGAACTACTAAAAATATGAAAAGAAGAATCGAAATTGCCGAGGTTTTAAAGAACCCAACGTTAAATGAATCCATTCTAGTCAAAGGCTGGGTTCGTGCCTTTCGTAACAATCGCTTTATAGCACTCAATGATGGTTCTACCATTAATAACATACAAGTGGTAATGGATTTGGAGAAATTTCCCGAATCATTGGTAAAAGAAATTGGGTTTCACGCCTGCCTTGCTATTACCGGAAAACTGGTCGAATCTCAAGGCGCTGGCCAATCGATGGAAATTATCGCTGAAGAAATTGAAGTGCTAGGAGCGACCAACCTTGAGACATACCCATTACAGCCTAAAGCACAGTCCATGGAGTTTCTGCGTGAAAAGGCGCATCTGAGAATGCGAACCAACACCTTTAGTGCCGTATTCCGTATCAGACATGCCGTGGCTTTTGCGGTCAATAAATATTTTAACGACAAAGGTTATTACTATATGCATACGCCAATCATTACGGGTAGTGATGCAGAAGGAGCGGGTGAAATGTTTCAGGTTACTTCTTTTGAAACCAATAAGGCGCCACTAGATGAAGATGGAGCGGTAGATTATAAAAAAGATTTTTTTGGGAAAGCTACCAACTTGACCGTTTCTGGACAGTTGCAAGCTGAAATTGGGGCACTAGCACTTGGAAAGGTATATACCTTCGGACCAACCTTCCGTGCTGAAAAATCTAACACTTCTCGTCACCTTGCCGAATTTTGGATGATTGAACCAGAAGTGGCTTTTGCAGATATTCATGAAGACATGGACCTTGCGGAAGATTTTAGTAAATACTTAATCAATTATATTTTAGATAATTATCCAGATGATCTAAAGGTACTAGATGACCGTATTGCCAAATTGGAAAAGAATATGAAGAAGGAGGAACGTCGTCCGATGGGATTAATCGAAACCTTACGCTTTGTAGTAGACAATGACTTTGAAAGAATTACTTATACGGATGCGATTAATATTTTACGTAATTCTAAGCCATATAAAAAAGGAAGATTTGAATATGAAGTGGAATGGGGAAAAGATCTTCAATCAGAGCATGAACGTTGGTTGGTAGAAAAGAAATTCAAAAAACCAGTAATCGTAGTAGATTACCCTAAAGATATCAAGGCTTTTTACATGCGAATGAATGAGGATGAAAAGACCGTAGCAGCAATGGATGTATTGTTCCCTGGTATTGGTGAAGTAATCGGTGGTTCTCAAAGAGAAGAAAGATTAGATAAACTTCAAAAGCGAATGGCGGAGATGGATATCCACGAAGA
>CALGJS010000296.1 GCA_937927835.1 uncultured Saprospiraceae bacterium
ATCTTCATTTTGGTACCCAGAAAATGTTGAAAAATTAATTTTGATGAGAGGTATTGCTCTTTCTGGAAGATGGAAAATTATGATGAATAATCTAACAAAAATAATAGACTAAAAAGGGGGACAAAACCCGATTACGCCCAGAACAGATTTAGAAAAAGCATAATACCTAGATAAATGGAGAAGCCGCCAATTTTCATACTCAAGGTTTCAAGTAGTCCTTGATTGGTCATAATTCGACTTGTTTGCATACAAAGTAATGCTGCTCCGATATTCATCAAGTAGAACCCAATTTCAAAAAGTCGATTGGTTGGATAAGCGATTTCAGCTCGACCACGAAAAATATCCAGCATAAAGACTTTACTATTTTGAAATAAAATTCTTGCAACAAAACAAGTCATTGCAATTGTAATAATCAAGTAGACTAAATAGGCTTTTACCATCATTGAGTTTTCCATCATTATAATTTTTTATGTTTCAAATATTTGAGCAACACTCAAGCGTTAAGTTGTTGCGCACTATTAATTTTACTTTCTATTTCCATAAAGACAAAGACATTAAATAAATGCATCACTCCTAACAATAAATAAACTACTCCCAACTTTGTTGTTAAAGAATTAAGGCATTGAATACCTGAGGCAATATCATTTTTTTGAGAAAAGAAAGCCAGAATAAATCCAAGGTTGATTAAGTAAAAGCCAAGCAACAAAATTTTGTTCAAAGGCTTAATGACCCTCGGCATAGATGCAAATATTCTTTCTAAAAAAATTGCTCCATTGACATATAAAGCTCGTCCCACAAAAATCGTTGTGTTTGCCGCAATCAGTACATATAATATAAATGTCAAGGTATTTAGATTCATCTGCTTTTGTTTATCATTAAGATGCTGAATCAATCCGCTTTATTATCTTTATAATCGCAAGATAAACTATTTTTTCATAACTTTCAATAAAAACTGAAAGTTATGAAAATTAAAAAATGTGCCAGTAATTCCAAACAGTTCGACAAGAAAGCAAAAGAGAAACGAAAAATTAAATCTTGAAAAAACTAAAAAAGCCCCCTTCTATCCTCAGATAAAAGCGGGCTTTTTATTTTAAAAAAAATCCTCTATAAATCAAACTTAATCCCCTGCGCCAACGGCAGTTTAGTACTATAATTAATCGTATTCGTTTGACGGCGCATATACGCTTTCCAAGCATCTGACCCACTTTCGCGACCACCACCTGTTTCTTTTTCACCACCAAAAGCACCACCAATTTCTGCACCACTGGTACCGATATTTACGTTGGCAATTCCACAATCAGAACCTGCAGCAGAAAGGAATAATTCCGCTTCTCGTACGCTATCTGTCATGATCGCAGAAGACAATCCTTGTGGTACATCATTTTGCATAGCAATTGCCTCATCCAATGTTTTATATTTGATCAAATACAAAATTGGAGCAAACGTTTCGTGTTGTACTACTTCGTAATCGTTCTTTGCTTCGGCAATACAAGGCTTTACGTAACAACCACTACCGTAACCACGGCCTTTTAACACACCACCAGGTACCAACATCTTTCCACCTTCTTTTTTCAATCTTTCGATGGAGTTTAGATAGTTCTCTACCGCATCCTTATCGATCAGTGGTCCAACGTGATTTTTAGCATTTAAAGGATCACCAATTTTCAGTTGCTTATACGCTTTGGTTAAAGCCTTTTTTACATTATTGTAAACACTTTCGTGAACAATTAATCGACGCGTAGTCGTACAACGTTGTCCACAAGTACCCACTGCACCAAATAAGGCTCCGGTCAATACCAAATCCATATTTGCGTTCGGCGAAACGATGATCGCATTATTACCACCAAGTTCAAGTAATGTCTTACCAAGTCGTGCTCCAACCGTTGCAGCAACGATCTTACCCATCCGTGTACTTCCGGTAGCACTTACTAATGCTACTTGCTTATCGGTGGTCATATATTCTCCTACCTGATAATCACCATTGACCAAGCAACTAACACCTTCAGGGACTTTATTTGCTTTTAATACTTTGTGTAAAATATTCTGACAAGCAACCGCACATAAAGGTGTTTTTTCAGAAGGTTTCCATATACAAACATCTCCACAAACCATCGCGATCATAGAGTTCCATGCCCAAACTGCTACTGGAAAGTTAAAAGCAGAAATAATTCCAACCACGCCTAGCGGGTGCCATTGCTCGTACATCCGGTGAGAAGGACGCTCCGAGTGCATCGTAAGTCCATACAACTGACGAGATAGGCCTACTGCGAAATCACAGATATCAATCATCTCTTGTACTTCACCGAGTCCTTCTTGTAGGCTCTTACCCATTTCATAGGATACCAGCTGTCCGAGTTCCATCTTCTGTTCGCGCAGTGCGTTTCCATATTGGCGTACTACTTCTCCTCTTTGAGGAGCAGGAATTGTTCGCCAGGTGTTAAAAGCCTTTTGTGAAGTTCGAAGCACTTTATTGTATTCACTCTTAGAGGTGACACTTACACTTCCTATATATTTTCCATCAACTGGAGAGTAGGATTCAATATATTTTTTAGAACCTGCGGTGGATTTAAGTCCGGTACTGGTTCCATTATTCTTTAGTTTAAGTCCTAATTTTTTTAAAAAAGATTTTTTCATAAAATAACTTGGTTTTATTTTGAAGTTGTTTAAGAATTCGAAAAGCAGTCGAGAACTAGAGAAAATTTTTCAAATCGAGCCTCTTTTCTGAGGGCATAGCCGCGCTATGGACGAAGAAAAAGGTGAAGAGTTGGAGAATTTTATCAGTTCGTAAACAATTTTGGAGTTTTTAAATAACTTCTTAGTTAAAAAGCACCGCAAAGATATTAAAAACTTCTTACGTTTAATTGATTGGTTTTGTTCCTAAGGAATACTGACTAAAAGACAAAAGGCACTTGCTACGAATAGCAAGTGCCCTTTTTATTATTTCCTCTCTATAAAGAAATCTTATCCATTTTTACGGAAACGACCTAGAAAGTCTTCCATTGCTTTACCAGCAGCTTCACGTCCACCCAATCCGAAAGAAAGTGCGAAAGCAACTGCGATAGAACCTAATGTCAGTCCGAAAGCAAGGTTTACGATATCATCCGCAATACCCATGGTAGATAGTGCGATGGCTCCGAAGATTCCTAAGATGGCGAATCTAGATACAGAAGCCAACCATTCGTTGTCTTTGTTAGACGCCATTACGGTGTGTACTTTATTAGCGATAAATGCTCCGATAGCCATTACGAATAGACCGAATAAAATACGACCTGTTACTTCGAAGATATCTTCAAGGATGTTAGAGATAGAAGCCATTTCTAATTTGTCCGCTGCAGAAAGAATACCTGCAAACATGATAAAGAAGAAAGCGATGTTACCAACAAACTTAGAAGCAGGAGTAGCACCGATCATGCTATTGAATCCCATTTTGTTAGAAAGGTCATCAACGCCTAAGTTACGTAATAACTCAGTTAAGAAACCTACAACAAATTTTCCAACTACGTAGAATACACCTAAGATGATACCCGCAGCAATAATTTTAGGAATTGCAGCCATCATGCTATTTAGCATATTGGTAGCAGGACCACTGATTGCTTTCATGTTTAATTGATCCAAAGAGATGATAAGGATTGGAACAAATACAAATACAAATACTAATTGCTTAACTAATTTTGTTAAAGCTACAGGGTCTTTCCAGCCCATTTTTTCGGATAGTGTTTCAATTCGACCAGCAATAAATCCAGTTGCTTCAGAAGCAATGGTTGCAATGATGTAACCAGCAAAACCGATAATACCTGCAGCGATGATATTTGGAATATAACCAAAGAATTTACCAAGCATGTCTTTGAGTGGCTCTAGAACATTGTTTACCCCCAACATATCTAATACTAATAATAGTACAAATAATAGTACTAAATAGTAGACTAATTTTCCGATCAACTGATCGATTCGGAAACTAACGTTCATTTTCTGTCCAAGTCGCTCGTCAATGCTTGTCTTTTTTAGTATTCCAACAGCAAGACGCTTAAAGATTCCTGCTACTAGAAATCCAATCAATAAAATAATCAATGCACCAAAGACACTTGGTAGGGAACCTCCGACGCTAGATGATAGGGTATCGAATAATCCTGTTAAATATTCCATAGTAAAGTAAGTTTAAATTTAATTTAAGGTTAAAAATTGAAAAAATATAGTATCAGTCCCTTCCTTTCCAAGGAAGCGAAATAAATAAAATCAGCGAAAGTATCAGTAGTTTTAGAAGGGGCTCTCTTTAGAAATAAAGAGTTAATCTCATTCTGTTTGCTCTTTAGATGCAAAAACTTGCGATAAGTAACGTTTTTTTTAACTTTTTTTTAAAACTTAATAATACAATATGTAGTTTAAAAAATATGAAACGTAAAGATTCTGGTCCAATTTTGCTTTTTGATGGTGTATGCAACCTTTGTAATGGTTTTGTAAAAGAAGTAATTACAAGGGATCCTCAAGGTATTGTTCGGTATGCTTCTTTACAATCTGCGGCAGGTCAGCAATTGCTTACCAATATGGGTTTGAATGATTTCTCAATGGATACGGTCGTTCTAATCGAAGGAAAAGAGATGTATATAAAATCAGATGTAGCTTTGCGCCTTTTCCGACATTTGGGTGGCGGATGGTCTTATTTGTATTATCTTTCTATTATTCCAAAATTTATTAGAGATACCATTTACGATTTAATTGCACGAAATCGCTATCGATGGTTCGGGAAGAAGGAGGTTTGTATGTTACCACAACCCGAATGGGAAGATCGATTTTTGTAAAAAATCAATTAAAAATAAAAAGGCGAATTAAAAAGAGCGAATTGTTGATTTAAAAAAATAGAGAAGAGTAATCCTAATAATAAGAGCCAGAATTTTCTTTCAGAGAAAATTCTTTTCTTTTTTTCTAAGCCAAGATAAGTAAGGTAGGCTACAAATATGGAGTTTGTGAAATAAAGCGTCAGCATGTTTTAATATTGGGGTATAACTATTAAATAGTTTATTCTAAAATCGATTTGCCAACAAGACGAGATTTATTTAAAAATAGTTGCACCCTTAACGTTTAAATTCGTTAATACTCGTAGAAATACTTAAATGATGGACTCCACCTGCTAAATGATAGATAGCTCGTCCGTACTCTATTCTGAATTTACTTACTTTCATTCCTACTCCGAATGAAAATCCAGCCAAGCTACGAAACTCCGCCACCTTTAACTCTGCTCTACGCTGATGATTATATCCAACTCGGACTCGAAAATTTTCTTTTTTCCCAAATAAAAATTCTCCTCCAAAAGATAGATGTCGAAAAAAATTATCCAAGTTTACGGCAAACCAACCACGCTCTGTTGATTCAATATCCCCAAGTAACGGTCCTTCATCCACCACATTAGGATCATCGTACAGAATATTCCACTGATCCAGATTTCGATAATTAACGGTCAGTCTAAAAGGCAAGTATTTTAATTTTTGGGCAATTCCAAAATTGATTTCAAAAGGTAGCTTTTCTCGATTACCTTCTCGATAAGAACTAAGCGTCAGTCCAGCATTACGGACGACCAATGCCGCTGAAAAATTACTACTCGTATCTCGATAATAGGCTCCAAGATCCAAAGCCAGTCCCGTCGAATTATAAGACTCCAACTGAGAGGTAATAAATTTCAAGTTAGCGCCTACTGCAAGGTTCTCATAAAGTTGACGAGAAGCACCTATATTGATGGCGTATTCTGCGGCCTTAAAGTTTCCTAAGTTTTGTTCAAATTCATCTGTCTGTTCAAAATCGCCATAGTCAATAAATTGAATACCTCCATGAAAGGTCATATCTAGTTTATCAATATGCTGAGCGTAGGCTGCATAACCAGAGCCAATATCAGCAGCATAAAAATTATAATTAAAAGAAAGTTGCTTATCCATTTGCTGGTTAAGCAAGGCAGGGTTCCGGTAAGCAGAGGCAAGATCACTATCTCGTACTGCTAATAATTGTCCTCCCAATGCGGTAATCCTTGCAGAGGGTGAAAGATTTAGAAATTCAAAAACACGTTGTCCTCCTAATCTTTGAGCATGGGTTGTTAGTGCCAGTCCTAGAAAAAGAAATATTAGTAAAAATTGCTTCATTCGTTTATTATATTTTTTTCGCACTCACTTCTCCATCTGTCCGTGTCCAACTGGTCCGGCATACTCCTTTTTCACAATTCATCTTTTTGATGATATCACCATTTTCATCGAATAATTCCAACGGACCGTGCTCACTATGATTTCCACTATAATAGCTGCCTTTCGCTTTTAAGTTACCGTTTGGATGATATTCTGTAAAAGGACCATTTTCCACATTATCTTTAAATGCTACAACTTCTTTAAGTTGTCCATCTTCGTAATAACCTTTTGCTTCTCCCACTAGAACACCATTCTGATATGTTGCCACAAATTTAGCCTGATTATTAGGATAGAAAAGTTTATATGGTCCTTCGAAAGCACCGTCTTTATAAGTCTCTATAGACTCTAAGACTCCTTCTGTTGTGTATAGCTTCCGTTCACCATGAAGTGTATCCTGCAAATAACTCGCCTCTTCCAATAGGATTCCAGTATCACTACGAAGTGTATAAGGTCCTTGTTTAAAGCCTGTTTCCTTTTGAATCTGATAAGTGACCTGTTGTCCGAATTCGTTTTTCTCGGTTACTGTTTCAAATTCATTTTTACATCCAACTAAAAAAAGGATCAACAATAAAAAGCAAGTTGTTCTAGTCATGATAAGATAACGTAAAATTAGATAATTGATTGCGAAGTATTCGTCAAACAGCTGACGCATCAACAAAAATACGAGAATGAAAGTAAAAATCCCGAAGTTTGAATTAACAAACTCCGGGATCGCAAAATATTTTGTACAGAAGCGGTAATTTTACCTACTTCCAGTCTTAATCATCTTAAGCCATCTGGCCATTACTTGAACCGACCTTAGCCGCAGGAACTTCTATGATTGATCGACCAATACTTTCGTAGTGGAAACCGTGTTCTTTCATACTTTCTAAGCTGTACAGGTTACGGCCATCAAAGATTGCTTTGGAAGATACTTTCTCCTTAATTTTTGCAAAATCAGGTGTACGGAATACGCTCCACTCCGTAATAATTGCTAAAGCATCAGCGCCTTCTAAAGCGTCATACTGGCTTTCTACTAATGTGATACGGTCACCAAACATTTGTCCGATATGCTCCATTGCTTCTGGATCAAAGGCTTTAATCTTCGCTCCAGCCTGTAGCAATTCTTCCATAATATAGAGTGCAGGTGCTTCTCGGATATCATCGGTATTCGGCTTGAAAGCCAATCCCCAGATTGCGATGGTCTTACCTGCTAAGTCAGCACCGAAGAAACGCTTAATTTTCTTAGCGAGTACGGTCTTTTGAATCTGATTCACGTCCATTACAGAGTTTAGAATCTTGAAGTTATATTCGTGCTGTCCAGCAGTACGATGTAATGCTTGAACATCCTTTGGGAAACAGCTTCCACCATATCCAACACCTGGAAATAAGAAACGCTTACCAATACGGTTATCGCTACCCATCCCTTTACGTACCATATCTACATCTGCTCCAGCCTTTTCACAAAGGTTGGCAATTTCATTCATAAAAGAAATACGAGTTGCTAGGTAAGAGTTAGCCGCATATTTTGTCATCTCAGCAGAACGCTCGTCCATAAAGATGATTGGATTACCCTGACGAACGAATGGTTCGTATAATTTTTTCATTGCTGCTTGTGCTTTATCAGAGCTAGTACCGATTACAACACGGTCTGGCTTCAAGAAATCATCAACAGCTACTCCTTCACGTAAAAACTCAGGATTAGATACTACATCAAATAAACTTGGATCTAAGTGCTTAGCTAAGCGTTCGTGTACCAATTCAGAAGTTCCAACTGGAACTGTACTCTTATCTACGATTACTTTGTAATCTGTGATAATACCTGAAAGATCACTTGCTACTCCAAGAATATAAGAAAGATCAGCTGATCCATCTTCGCCCGGAGGCGTAGGTAAAGCTAAAAAGATGATCTCAGCATCTTTAACGGCTTCGGCCAAATTAGTAGTAAAAGAAAGGCGTCCTTGCTTGGTATTTCTTTCAAAAAGAAGTTCCAAACCTGGTTCAAAAATCGGAACTTCTCCGTTCCGCATTCGCTCTACCTTTTTTGCGTCGATATCAACGCAAATAACATTGTTTCCGGTTTCGGCGAAACAAGTACCCGTTACTAGTCCAACGTACCCGGTGCCAACGACTGCTATGTTCATCTTTAATAATTTATGATGGTGAAT
>CALGJS010000297.1 GCA_937927835.1 uncultured Saprospiraceae bacterium
GGCATCACACTAGATTTGATATTGGCTAGAATTTCTGGAGCAGAATCCTTTGCATCTGACAGATCAGATTCTACCCGAATCTCTCGACGACCATCTAAGTGATTGATCACTACGTCTCCTCTTTCTATTTCATAATTGGCAATCTCTGCCAACGGTACTCGACCTCCAGAAGGCGTTACAATTCGCATTCTATCCAAATCGGTGATACTGCTACGATTGGTTCGGTCATAGCGCACCCAAACTCGAATCTCGTCCCTACCTCGTTGAAAACGTTGTACGGCGGCACCAAAAAACCCTGATCGAACTTGAGACATTACGCCATTCAAGGTAAGTCCTAAGAGGTAAGCATTTTCTTTAAGTTTGATTCTAATTTCTTTGATACCTGCCGGATCATTATCCGTTACATCAGCCAAGCGAGGATTAGATCGGAAGGCCGCCTTTAAATCTTCTTTAGCTTGTTTCAGTTCTCCAATATTATTTCCTATCAAAGAAACAGAAACAGGCTTTCCACCAAAAGCATTTCCTGATCCAAATACAACACTTTCCGCTTCATAAATTGGTCCTACTTTTTCTCGAATCGCTTTAGAAATATCAGACGCTTCCAGGTGCTCTCGATTTTCCCCAGGTAAAAGATTTAAAATTAAGGATGCACTTGACGAACCAGGGCCTAACCGACGAACGGTATTTTCTACAATTTGTAAGCTATCTCCGTCACTTAATTCTCTATTGACTTCCCATGCATGATTTTCGATAACGGTAATCAAGGAATCGGTGATTTCTTCACTGGTTCCTTGTGGTAATTTTAGGTTAATCGCAATTCGATCTGAAGCCACCGTTGGAAAAAAAGTAAATCTAATAATTCCTCCTTCCATTGCTCCCAGCGTAACTAAAAACAAGGCAATCGGGATAGCGAAACCAAATATTTGATAATTTAAAACAAAGCGTAAAACAGGTACATAAATCGTATCTCGAATCCAACTGATCATTTTATCAGCCCAAACATTCAAAATAAAAGGTTTAGTATTTCGATCCAAGGCTCTGGAGTGTGCTAAGTGCGCAGGTAGAATTAAGAAAGCTTCTATTAAGGAAATCAACAGAATAATTCCTACTACTTTGGCAATCTGCCCGAAAAAAGATCCTAGTCTTTCCGGTAAAAATATAAAAGTGGAAAATGCGATAACGGTCGTTAGAATAGCGGCAATAATCGGAGGCATTACTTGCATGGTTCCATCGATGGCCGCTTGTACTTTTGTTTTACCACTTTCGTATTGGTCGTAGATATTTTCGGCAATTACAATTCCATCATCTACTAAAATTCCGATCACAATGATCATCCCAAACAAAGAGATTACATTAATGGTCATAAAACTAGGTGCAAAGATAAATAGTCCTAAAAAGGAAAAAGGAAGTCCAACAGCTACCCAAAATGCAATACTCGGTTTTAGAAAAATAGATAAAAATAATAGCACTAATAAAATCCCTACTACTCCATTCTCAATCAATAGATTTTGTCGATTGTTTAAGGCTATCGAAGAATCAGAACTTACATTTAATTTTATGACATCATTTTTTTCATTATAATCATCGATGTATTCTTTGATTTTTTCCGTAGCATAAAGTAGGTCTTCATTATTGGTCGTACTCACCGAAATCTGTACCGCAGGATTACCATTAAAATGAACACGATCTGGAACTTCAGACCATTTATCTCGTACCGTAGCCACATCTCGCAAGCGAACGACTTGTCCAGAATTGCTGGCTTTGACCACAATATAATCTAACTCATCACCAAAATAAGAACGGTTATTGGCTCGAATTAAATACTCCTCCGTTTCCGTTTTAATATTTCCTCCGGTGGTGATTAGGTTAGAATTTCTGACGGCAGCGGCGACTTCTGCAAAAGTTAGATTAAAAGCCAATAGATCATTTTCTCTCACGGCAATTTCAATTTCCTCATCTGGAAAACCACTCAAAGTTACTTGCGAAATATTTGGAATGGCTCGAATATCATCCTCTACTTTTCGTGCTACACCTTTCAATGTTCCTAATGGCAAACCATCACCACTAATAGTAAATTGAATGGCTTGATTAATATTTTCTTGTTTGGAAATTACAGGTGGTTCCATATCCACCGGAAAAGAAGGTACTCGATCTACCGCATTTTTCACATTGGCTAGCACGATATCAATATCCGCTCCTTCTTCAATTTCTACGGTGATCGTAGCTGCATTTTCCTGAGAAGCAGAAGTAACTCTATCTATGTTTACCAATCCTCGTAGATTGTCTTCTATTTTTAAAACTACTCCTTCTTCAATTTCGGCTGGCGATGCACCAGGATAGACGATATTGATAAAGATCAATTTAGAATCATCTAAAGGAAAGAAAGAAGATTTGGTTTGTTGTAAACCTAGATACCCAAAGATCGCTACCGAAAACATGATCACGTTTACAGCTACCGGATATTTTATAAAAAAAGAAAGAAAATTTTTCATGTGTGTTTTTTGTTACACGGAAAATGAAGTTTAGAAGTTAATGTTTATGGGTTCTCAAAAAAGTACTTTATTTAAAATCTATTTTTTTCAAGTTAGCATCGCGTAAAACGAGACCAATTAACCACTCAACCAATTAACATCTATTTTTTAATGTGCAATGTTTTTTATTTACCTTAAGGTAATTATCTAGAAAAACCTAAATAAATACTTCCCCTACTTTTTCTCAAATCGTTTCACCGTCATTCCATCATAAGCTCCGGGCAGCATTCGTTCTAATATTTCTGTTCCGTCAGTAAGACCACGGACGACGGCTGTTTTTTCTGTAAAGTGCACTGGCTCAATTTCTGTCAACTTCAGCATATCATTTTCAAGGACAAATAGTTTTTTATTCTCTACGATTAATTTACGAGATACCTCAAACGTATTTTCTTCCTCCTTCGCCGTCAATCTTGCTTCCAGGTACATTCCTTCTCTTAGTCCTCTACCGTTGACCCGAATAAATGCTTGAATGGTTTGCGTATTCGGATCGACTAGACTATTTAATCGACTTACTCTCCCCTTCCAAGTATTGGTTCGTTCGACATTATTTAAGGCAACGGTGTTTCCAACTTTAAGTAAATCTACGTAACTAGAATTTACCGCCACTTCTAATTCGTAAATACTAGGATTGATAAATTCACCCAATTTTTGCCCCGGTCGCACCAACACCCCTTTATCTAATCCCGCTTCAGTAAGTACGCCATCAAAAGGCGCATAAATCGTGTATTTGCTTAATCGTTCTTCCACGTTTTTAACTGTAAACCAAGTGGAATTAATATTCCGGCCGGCCATGAATAATTTTTCTTTATCAGAAGTCATTTCCGGTAACGGACGTAGCGGTTTTTCTACATCAAAAGAAGTAATATAATTTTCCCATTTTTGAAAAGCATCCGGATAATCGAAACGTAAATCTGGTAAGGTCGCTACAATCTGGTTATAGAGTGTGCTTTTTTGGGCGCGAAGGTTGGCACGGTACTCGTCACTATTGAGTTGTAATAAAACTTCTCCATTCCGATAGTTAATTCCTGGCTTAAATGGATGTGCGCTATATTCAAAGATACCTTGTACTTCAGAAAAAATTTCGATGCGATCCCGAGCAGCTAAGTTTCCGCTAGCCGTTACCGCGATAGGCGTACTGCTATTTTTTATTTTTTTGGTAAAAACAGTAGGAATAGTTCGAGCTGTTTTTTGGGGTGGCGCTTTTTTTTGGGAAGCCATCTTTTCCTTTCCAAACATGCCTAACGCTATTATTAAAAGTCCAATTATACTAATAACAATTTTTCTTATGAGGGTCGGTTCCATATATGTGATTCGTTTCGTTATTTTATTTTGATAGAAATCATAACTCTATTGCTTATCCTAAGGTATTTTAAGGTAAAGCAAGGAGTCGTATCAGTGCTGAATTATTCGGTAAATTTACGAGAATTAATAGACCAATTAGAACAAAGGAGAAAAGAAAAAGGTTCATTGAGCCTGAATCCTCGATATATAAACTTTATTAAAAATAAAACTCCTAAAAATGAGGTAAATCGTTGGTATATTTACCTACGATAAAAAATTATTAAAGTAGCTCCTGCTAATGTTAAAACCTTATTAAACAAATGGAAAAAATTCATACGCTAGTTAAAATATAATGAACCTAACCGTACTAAAAACCCAAGTATTTCAAGAACTACAAACCCAAGTTCAGCAAAAAATAGCGCAAGCCCAACTTGCTGTCAACGCCGCTATCGAATCTCGAGACGGAGAAACCAAAAGTAGTGCAGGTGATAAATTTGAAACAGGCCGCGCCATGATGCAACTCGAACAACAACGCCACGAAGTACAACTTAGCAAGGCTTTTCAATTAGCATCGGATTTGGACCGCTTGGATATGGAGGCGGACTATGCTATGGTTACACCAGGTGCACTGGTCAAAACGGATCGAGGTATTTATTTTATGAGTATTGGAATGGGAAAAATAGTGGTGGACGGAGGAACGGTTTATTGTATTTCTATTCAGTCTCCGATTGGGAAAGCGTTGTTACATCAAAAGGAAAAAGCGGTAATTACATTTCAAGGAAAACCGCTGACTATCAAAGAAATTGTTTAATCGTAAAATATTGTTAAGTGTTTAGCCACAATACCTTTCTCGAATTTAAAAAAAATTATTTAGTGTTTTTTACAACATAGGCACATAGGACACATAGAAAAATCGCGGCCGAATATCTCGATAGTAGGGCGCGAAAAAAGTGCTATGTTTTCTATGTGCTTGAAAAAATCACAAAAAAAACACCCCGTCGATTAATCAACGAGGTGTCATCAGCCTGTTTTACACAGTAAAACAATTTCTTAAAAATCGTAGTAGTCCAATCCAAGGTGTGTGATTAGATCTTCTCCTTGAATATGACGTAGCGTATTTTGTAATTTCATTAATTGCTTAAAGATATCATGCATTGGAGGCAAACCTTCTTTTACTTGTGGAGACTTAAAGAAGAAAGACAACCATTCCTGGATACCGCCCATCTCAGCACGAGAAGCAAGATCCAATAATAATGCTAAATCAAGCACAAGTGGTGCTGCTAAAATAGAATCTCGACATAAGAAATCAATCTTAATCTGCATATCATAATTCAACCAACCACGGATATCAATATTATCCCAACCTTCTTTGTTGTCGCCACGAGGTGGATAGTAGTTAATTCTTACTTTGTGGTAAAGATCACCGTAAAGTTTAGGATTCTTTTCTGGTTCAAAGATTTGTTCTAGTACACTTAGTTTAGAAACCTCTTTGGTTTTGAAGTTGTCCGGATCATCCAGTACTTCACCATCACGGTTACCTAAGATATTAGTAGAGAACCATCCGTTCACACCTAAGGCACGTGCCTTCAATCCTGGTGCTAAAATCGTCTTCATCAACGTCTGTCCTGTCTTATAATCTTTACCACAAATTGGTACGTTATTGTCCTTAGCCAATTTGGTTAGTGCTGGAATATCCGCAGATAGATTCGGCGCACCGTTTGCGTAAGGAATGCCCATTTTGATTGCTGCATAAGCGTAGATCATACTAGGAGCGATATCTTTATGGTTCGTTTCTAATCCTTTTTCAAATTTAGCCAGCGTGCTATGAACCGCTCCTGGTGCTAAATAAATTTCAGTAGAACCACACCATACCATAACGAGGCGCTCACACTTATTATCTTTTTTGAATTTTTTGATATCCTTCATCAATGCCTTGGCTAGATCCATTTTGGTCTTTGCCTTTTTGATGTAGGTACCATTCAGTTTTTTCACATAATTAGGATCAAAGACCGCCTTCATTGGCTTGATCTTCTTCAATGGTGTCTTGATCTTATTAAGTAATTCTGGCTTCAAAACATCGGCGTGAACCGCAGCCTCGAACATATTTTCTGGAAAGATATCCCAGCCACCGAAAACGATGTCTTTTAATTTTGCCAAAGGCACAAAGTCCTTAATTTTTGGCTGACGATCTTCGGTACGTTTTCCTAAACGAATCGTGCTCATTTGAGTAAAAGAACCAATCGGCTCCGCAATCCCTTTATTGATAGCCATTACTCCTGCGATTAATGTCGAGGAGATCGATCCCATCCCTGGGAGTAATACGCCCAGTTTTCCTTTTGGCTTGGAAATTTTGGATTTCTTCTTCATGTTATTTAGTTTATTAAAAATTTTCTTGTGATTAAAAATATACTCAGTATGTGTTTTTTTGCTTGTTGGCTAGTTAGCTGGTTGGCCAGTTGGCTTCCCTAAATCGTAAAAACACGTTAAAGCGAAGCCAACAAGCTAACTGGCTAACCGGCCAACAAGCATTCTTCACAACCACCCTTCTTTCCGATACCAATCAATGGTTTCCTTGAGGCCGGTGGATAAATTATATTTTGGTGTAAAATCAAAGTCGGTTTTCAGGGGGCGAATATCGCATTTCCAATTTAAACTTTCTAAGAATTTTACTTTTTCTAAATTTAAAATAGGCATTTTTCCCGTTAACCTTCCGACGGCTTCATTAAGGTAACCAATCCCACGTACGAGTGTAGTTGGTACTTTTAATTTTAGGGCTTTTTTGTTCAAATACTGTTTACCGTATTTCCCTAAATCATAATTACTATAAACGCCATCGTCTGCTACAAAATAACTTTTCTGTTCCTGTTCCGACAATGTAGCTTTGACAATCAACTGCGCCAAATCTTTGACATAGATAAACGTCAGCTCCTGTTCTTTTCGGCCGATATAAGGTTCTATTCCTTTTTTTAGAATGGTAAAAAAAGTATAGATATCTTTTTCTCTTGGACCGTAAACGGCGGTTGGACGAAAGATCAAATACGGTAATTTTTTGTACGTTTTGATCATCGATTCCGCTGCTAATTTACTTTTGCCATAAGTATCAATCGGTCGTGGTGTATCTGATTCTTTTACCAAATCACCGGGCATATTATCTGCTGGACCGTAAGCCGCCATACTACTGATGAAAACAAATTTTTCAAAAGTCTTTGATTCTTTCGGCAAGGCATTAATCAGGTTTTCGGTATAATCGCGATTGACCAAAAAAAGTTCTTCTTTTTGATCTGCTCTGAGTAGCCCTGCATTGTGTATGACGTAATTAAAGTCTTGTTCCCCTAAGTCCTTTTCTAATTTTTTTTTGTTAGAAAAATCCATTTCAAAAAAATGAATCCGGGGATCGGTCAAAAATTTTCGACTACTCGTTTTTCGAACCCCAGCATACACTTCTAGGTCCGTCTCTGTAGCTAAAAAAGCTTCTACTAAAAAGCTTCCAACAAATCCACTAGCCCCGGTGATTAATATTTTTTTCATGCTTCAGATTCCAGCGGTAGTTCTAAAATTCGGTATCGTTTGGTTATCCGAGCATTAATATTTTGCAACCCTTTATTCATCATTTCATTGTCCTCTAAAATCCACGAAGCTTCGGCGGTATGCACGCCTTTTTCTAAACCATTAGAAATTATTTTTGCATAAAAAACTCCTTCGATACCCATCTTCCGATATTCTTCAATCACTCCCAAAAGAATGATTCTTATTTTTTTAACCTTACTTTTTCCTATTAATAATTTAAAAATACCAGTTGGAAACAATCTTCCTCTTTTGATATTTTTCGTGATCTGATTAATATCCGGAACCGCCAGAGCAAATCCAATCATTTTTCCGTCACACTCGGCAATCTGAACAAATTTTGGATCAATAATTAATTTTAATCCTTCTGCTAGGTGGTCAAATTCTGCGTTGGTGGCTGGTACAAAGCCCCAGTTTTTATCCCAAGCAGACCGGTAAATATCCCGTACACCTGCAATCTCATCGTTTAGATTTTTCAAGTTGGCATTTCGAATCGTGATCCCTTTGCGAGCCAAACGTTCCTGCAGCATCCCAGCTAATTTGACTGATTTCATATTCACTTCCGATTCTGTCACTTCGTAAGCAAAGAGGTCTTTAGATTTTTTAAACCCGTATTTTTCTAAGTGGATTAAATAATATGGTTTGTTATAAACCATCATCACCGTCGGTGGCAAATCGTATCCATCTACCAAAAGTCCCGCTGTATCATTGGTGGTAAAATTAGTCGGTCCGACAATGGCCGTCACGTTTTCTGTTTTACACCAAGCTACCGCCTGATCAAGCAATGCTTTGGAAACAGTGTAATCATCAATCACATCATATAAACCAAAAAAGCCAACGTTGCGGTTGGCATATTCATTATAATTTCGATTATAAATTGCAGCGATGCGGCCTACGATTTTTTTATTATCGTAAGCTAAAAAACATTGTGCTTTGGAATGTTGAAAGAAAGGATTTTTCTTGTGGGAAAGGAGTTCTTTTTGTCCGATATAGATCTCTGGTACGTAATTGGGATCGTTTGCGTACAAATCGTGTGGAAAATCAATAAATTTCTTCTGCTGGCTAGCAGAGGTTACGGCAATAATCTCCATGTTTTTCTCAAAGTATGTTTTTGGTGATTTTTTTTTTGTTTACTAAACTTTTAAAGTTTAGTAAACAAAAAATCACCAATTTTTTTTTATCCTGCGTTTTCTAATCTTGGAATATCTAGTTTATCTGCGATGACGCCAATTTTTTCTAATGCTTCATCGATCTGTGAACGGGTATGAGTTGCCATCAGGGAGAATCGAATTAAAGAATCTTTTGGTGCAACAGCAGGCGTGATGACTGGGTTCACAAAAACACCTTGCTCTTGTAATAGTCGCGTTAACATAAAAGTCTTTTCTGTATCCCGAACATAGATTGGAATGATCGGTGTTTCAGAGTGTCCAGTATCTAATCCTAATGCTTTTAGACCAGCCATTGCATAGCGCGTATTGTCCCAAAGCTTTTCTAGTCTCTCTGGTTCTTGTTGCATCAATTCTAATGCAGCAATTACGGCAGCAGCATTACCTGGAGCAATACTAGCACTGAAAATCAACGAACGAGCGTGATGCTTCAGGTAGTTAATCGTTTCGTTATTAGCAGCAATAAAACCACCGATAGAAGCGAGCGATTTACTAAAAGTTCCCATGATTAAATCAACATCATCCGTTAGTCCGAAATGATCTGCGGTTCCTCTTCCAGCCTTCCCGACTACTCCTAAACCGTGTGCATCATCGACCATGATGTTGGCATTATATTTTTTTGCAAGCCTAACGATTTCGTCTAGCTTAGCGATATCTCCTTCCATACTAAAAACACCGTCTACTGCGATCAAGTTAAGCCCTTCTACATCTTGATGACGTTGTAGCATTTTTTCCAAGGACTCCATATCGTTGTGTCGATATTTTAGTGGCCGAGCAAAAGACAATCTTGCTCCGTCGATAATACAGGCGTGATCTAATTCATCTAAAATGATATTATCTTTACGAGAAGTGACGGAAGAAAGCACTCCTAGATTTACCTGATAACCGGTAGAAAAAACCAATGCTCCTTCTTTACCTACAAATTTGGCTAGTTTTTCTTCCAGTTCGATATGCAAATCCAACGTTCCATTTAAGAAACGAGATCCAGCACAACCAGAACCGTATTTGTTAATTGCTGCAATCGAAGCTTCTTTTAGTTTTGGATGATTGGTTAATCCAAGATAAGAGTTAGATCCAAACATCAACACTTTTTTACCGTCGATGATCACTTCGGTATCTTGCTCGGATTGTATCATTCTAAAGTAAGGATACACACCAGCAGCTTTGGCTTTCTGAGGCGCATCATAGCGCGCCATGCGGGAGGTTAATTTATTCATATCTTAAAGCAATAGTTTTTTATAATTAGAATACCACTGACGAGCACGAGTTTTCAAAAGACCTTCCACGATCAGAATAGTTGCAATGGCTGTCAATCCTCCTGCTAATACATCCACGAAATAATGGTGGTAAGTATAAACAGCGGCTAGCCAGATGCCGATGATCGTTAGAAAGAAGAAACAAGCCGCAGGGTATAATTTCTTTTTCAACGCGAAGTAGGTAGTCAGTATTGGGAAGGCAGAATGCATAGAAGGAATGGCCGCGAATACATTTCCGTTTTTCTCATACATGCCTTTAAAAATATCTAATCCAACAAATTCGTCAAACTTTAGCAACCCAGCCGCTTGGCCGGGAATATTAAATTTTTCTACACCCAGTCCATACATTTCTACATACCAAGGTGGTGCCGCAGGGTAAATATAATAAATTGCGATGGCTAACATATTTACAAGAAAAAAAGAAAAGGTAAATTGTAACATCAATCCTTTATCTCTAAAATATAAATAAAGCGCAAACGCAAATGGAACCGGTACCCAAGATAAATAAAATGCGCCACACATCACATCCATAAAGGTAGATTGATGATTGGCAAAATATTGATTGGGTGTCAATAATTTTCCACCTTCCATGATTCCAAACCAAGCCAGCTCTAGGTTGTAAGGTTCGGCGACATGCACTGGATTGACTACATAATTTGGGTATACCCGCAACGAGTCATAAATTAGCCAATACAATAAAATCCAAACGAAACCGTAAAATATTTTTCGACTTACTGGATGTGCAAAATAAGCGATCCAAAGGACCACGAGCAACATTACATGGTCGTCACGCAGTTTCATTAGACCGACTACGGCAGCTAAATATAGTATGGTTAACAGCGCCCCTACCAAAACATTTTTTGAGGTAAATCGCTGAAATACTTTCTCTTGTTTTAATTCCTTAGACCCTTCCAGAATTGATGCTTTCCTTGTTTCCAACCTTCTCCTTTTTTACAAAATTTGATCCTACAATAACATCCCAAACTGGGGAACTCACACCGTACCCTTTGTTGGGTTCCTTAAAGTGATGTTTTAAATGATGTGTCTTTAAAACAATCCACCATTTATGTTGAAAATCAAGATGGTGTAAAGCATAGTGTAATGTATCATAAAAGATATAACCAGTTACAAAACCGGCAAAATAAGGATATAATAAATGAATAGGGATAATGGTTTTAAATCCATAATAAAAAGCAAACGCTAAAGGAATAGAAATCAACGGTGCCATCACCAAGCGATTAGAATCATTAGGATAATCATGGTGCACACCGTGTAATAGAAAATGGATTCTTTGACCAAACTCGGAAGTTGGATGGTAGTGAAAAACAAATCGATGCAAGAAGTATTCTGTAAAACTCCAAGCAACTATTCCAGCTACTAACATCCCTAATCCAGCAAAAATTCCTAATGCAGGATGCATCACACTTAAGTACAGAAAATAGGCAACCACCGGTCCGAAAACGACCACGGGTGTTAGGTAATGTACGTGTGTAAATTTTTCCAAAAAATCACTCTCAAATAATCGGACTGATTCGTCTTTATTGGATACGTATAGTTTTTTCATTTAAGACTGTTTAAAATTGTAAAGAGGATAACAGCTTCTTAATACAATCTTGGTTCTTTAGAATGATTTAATTTGGGACTTTCTGTTTAATCGTTTATTTGTTTAATCGTTTATTTTTCTGATTTGAAGAACTAAACGATTAAACGATTAAACATCATAAACAAAAAATATCTTTTTCGCTCAAACGCTAACCTTCTTAGTTGCCACTAAAAGCCGTAGCAGTTTGTTTAGAAGATTTTCCAATCTCCACCACTACTTTGTTTTTACCATTTTCACGAGTCACTCTTGAAAAAAGCGAATATTTTGGATTAAAAATAAATTCTAACCAAAGGCTAAACCAAGAATTATGTGACCGTAAGTTGTCGTAGTATTCTGGAGCCATCGCTTTAAGTTTTTTAATATTTGTCCAAGGAATCGCTGGAAAATCATGGTGTTCTACGTGATAGCCAATATTCATAGAAATATTATTTAATGGACCATAGTAGCTGTGTGTTTCCTGTGCTCCATCAAGGGTATAATGTTCTTGAACCCAACGTGCTCCTAATGGGTGTAAGCCAAGTGAGAAGAACATAGAACCTACCATATAAACGATGGCATTCCAACCAAAAAAGTAGATCATAGCAATGTCTACCACTACCGCACAAGCGATATTGATTAGCACCCATTTGGTAAAAGTGTTGACATTTTCGACTCGGTAAGCACGACCAATTTGAAATACAGGGAAGAATAACAACCATAGTGATTTTCTCCACCAAGAATTGCCGACTAATTTTGCTTCCCAGTATCCAGCCAGGTCTGTATCCATCTCGTGCTCCCCTTGATGTGCATGGTGTTTAAGATGATAAGTGCTAAAACCTTGTCCACCAGGAATCGCGTTGGCTAAATCAGCCAAGATCACTACCCAACGATTGGCTAGACGACTTTTGAAAACTAAGTTGTGGGTTGCTTCGTGAATAACCACGTACATATTATGATTGGCAAATGCTCCAACAATCCAAGCAACAATCAAAGCAGCCCACCAATATCCAAGACCTAAGGTCCCCATATAAGCAGCGATGCTAAATTGCAAAGTAACTAGACAAAGTAAGATGGCAAAAGTCCAAGGTTGACGACCGAATAAGGTAGCGATTTCTGGATGATCTTTGATCATTTTCTGACAACGATCTACGTGAGGTTGTTTTTCGTCAGACTTGAAGTATTCCGTTCGTGCTAAAAAATTGTTGTTCATTTTAAAGATTCATTTCAGTGCGGTTAAAAAATACCGAAAGTAGCGAGCGCAAAGTTAATAGAAGTTCTTCATATTCATTCGCCCTTTTATCATGCCCGCTTCAAATTTTTGTCCTTTTTCTCAGGGTATAGGAGTCGTTCACGACTATACATTAATCTTCGTAATGCTGTAATATTAGATAATACAGCTAAGATTGCAATTGGCATGGTAAAAACAGAAACTGTTTCGAAGACGCCAAAAGGTAAGAAATCAACATATACTTTATAATCTCCTCCCATTACACCAGAAAAGAGACCACAAAGGATGGCTGAAATACCGATAATCAAAATTCGTTCTGGTCTTTGCATCAATCCTACACTGCAATTGACCCCTAATCCTTCTGCCCGTGCTCGCGTATAACTGACCATCACAGAACCAATCATGGCGATAAAAGCGAAGATGGAACTTAGAAAATAATCTTGTGCGACCAAATAGTAGCAAATTCCTAAAAACATGACCATTTCGCTGTAGCGATCTAAAACGGAATCATATAGGGCTCCAAATGGATGCGCCATATTTCCTACTCTAGCCAAACGACCGTCGATCATATCAAATAAACCTGCTAAAAGAATGGTAAAACCGGCCCAACCGACGTAAGAATAGTCGTTTCGGGCACCAAATTCTGCTCCGTAGATCAGAATCAGCATGGCCACAAAATTCAGGATAAGTCCCATCGAGGTGATCATGTTAGGAGTAACTCCCATTTTAATCAATAGTCCGATTAAGGGTTCGATAATTTTGTAGACTAATATTTGTCCGTACTTTTTCAACATAGCATTATGTTTTAATTAAATATTTAAGTATGTAACAATCAATAACTCACAACGAATTAATGGTATTCATTTTCTAATTTTAGCGTAGCTGTCAGACCGTTTTTTTACTTAATATTAGCAATCATTATTATGAATGAAATTGCTGTTCAGAGGGATGAGTGATTAGTGTACAAAGAAGTTGGTATTTACTCCTAAAATAATCATCGGCAAAGGTACATCTTTTCGTTGATTTATTAAAATTCTACGTGGAACCTGCCTCTGATTGCTAATCCTTTGACCCCCCATAAACTTGGTACATTCGGTTGATCTAGGTAGGTCATTCTACGTACTAAATCCACTCTTAAAAATTTAAAGATATTACTGATACCAATACTCGCCTCGATATAAGGTTTGTTTTCTAAGGTATAGGTAATCGGCTCACCATTATCATTTTTGACAAACTGAATCAGTGAAGGATCGACTTGTGGATTATTCTTATCGGTCAATCTACCGTATAATCCTTTGACAGAAATCAATTCTCTCAGCTTTAGTTTTCGGAATAATGGTATTTTATTAAAAAAGAACCCATTAAAATAGTGTTCTATATTCCAAGTAAAATATTCATCACTAGAAAATTCTAGAAAGTTAACCAAGTTAAAAGCAAAAATCTGATAGGCAAAGGACTGATTGGCTCGTGGCAAATGCAATAAAAAATAAGGCAAACGATCGCCAAAAATCTTTCCTCCTTCTATTTCAAAATTGGTATATCCTAAAACTGATAGATAAAAACGCTTAAAGACTTTTAGGTTAACTGCTTGATAATTATACTCTCCTCCTAAGACTCCTTTGATGCCTAATTTATAATCGAAAGTTAGAATTGGATATCGGTTAAACATTGCAATCCTTAAGGATTTACCATTCCAGTATTGTGCATTCGGTGACCACTTAACTCTTAATCCAATTTGGGAAGTACGGACAGACTCAACCGATCGGTCTGTTCCATCCTCTACAAAGTCAAATTTCAAAGTTCCGTAAGCCTGTCTTCTACGTCGTTCAAAAATCAAGTTAAATTCAAAATTATTCTTGGTTTCTAAAAAATAATCAAAAGTCTGCGCCTCATGCAAAATCATTCGGGTATTATTTCCTCTTCGGAAAGAAAGGAAAAAATTATCTTCTCCAAAATACCGGAGCACTTGTCCCGGAAATCGGGTTTCTCGTTCGGTTCCAAACCGAATAAAATGCCTGGGATATTCTTCAAAATTTTCATTAAACGAATAGGTAGCCAACCCTTGATGTTTGAATTTCTTATCTTTGACACCGTAAGCCAAATAACCTTCTACCTGAAATTTTTTATTAAATTTTAAATTTGTTCGTCCTCCCAATCTTGGTCGCCATCCTTCTACCGGATTGAAACTATAAAAGGCATTGACTGGCCCAATATCTACGGGGCCGACTGCCGTGTATCCCGTTAATAAAAAGGAAACCAATTTAACTGCTCGTTTAAAGGCAGGTACCCGTTGAAGCGTATCCATCATAAAATAAGTATTGGCTTCAGATTCGGTCAACGGAACCGTTCGGTTATTAGTCCAAAACTCCTCATCTTGCTTTTTCGCTTTTTTAAGAAGAACCACATTTTCGGTGCTTCCATATTTATCTTTTTCAGCGGGTTGATTAAAAATAAAATTATCATTCACTACAGATCGACGACCATAGAATCCCATTCCTTTTTTGGTTAAATTATATTCAATCAGAACATTGTTTTTGTGGACGACCCATTTATTGTCTCCCATATCCTTAAACTCTTGTTCGATTTGAATATCTTGAACAAAATTCAAATTGATTTCATCCACAATTCCCATGTCCACTTTCATCACCCGATATGAAGAATCCATGGCAACATATAAATTCCCAAGGAATCCAAGGTTTTGTTTATTACGCGGAATAAAAGAGACATCAATCACTTGCTTACCTTGAAAGTCTAAAGTATCTTCAATATAAAATGCATAAAAGTCAGGTGCAAAAAAGGAAAGTGGGCTAACAAATTGAGCGGTGACTAGCTCAATATTATTATTGTAAATATTAACCTCTTGGTAAAGTTTTTCCATGATATTGGAAAGTGACTCATCATCAAGATAACCTTCTAGTTTTGTGAGTTTCTGTCCTGCTCGGTATTCGGTTTTTGATTCTGGAGATTTTCGGTAATAAACGGTTCCTTTATTCTCCTGTAGGTAAATAGGTAGAAAAGGTTTTTGATCTGTTTTGGTAGAATCTACGTAGTCGAAAATAAATTTCATCTTTTTAAAGATCTTTCGATTTTTAAATTTTTCAGAAATATTATTCAGATCCATCTGTACCTTCTCGTAGGTATCATGTTGATAATAATCATAAGCTTCCAGTCGGTTGTCATCTTTATTATCAATCACGTTTCTCATCAAGGCTACGGCAGGATTATTCTTTTTCTTGTACTTTCCTTTTTTCGCTCTAACGACTACGGTTTCAAGTTCTAAGGCACTATCTCCTAATTTAAAATTAATGACTTGCACTGCCTCACTAGAAACGTTTTTAGTCTGAGCGGCATACCCAATATAGCTTGCTTCCAAAGTAGCTCCAGGAGTATCAGATTTGAGGACATAAGTGCCATCTAGTTCTGTAGTGATTCCGATACCTGTTCCAGGAAAGGTGACGGTAGCACCAGGAAGACCATCTCCAAATTCATCTACTACCTTACCAGAAATTCTAACGGATTGCTGTCCGATTAGTGAAAAAGCGGAACTTAGAATAAATAAAAATGTAAAAAAACCGTGAAGTGTTTTAGTTTGCATAACAGGCTAATTCTGTGTGATAGCGAGGGGTGATTCCCGATATCTATTAGTAGGACTTAAAAAAGCAAGACTACCCTATATAGAGATATAAATTTCTTATAAAAATCTGCTAAAATTACCCGTTATTTTCATAATCGACGGGATTTCATTCTTACAAAACCAAATAACAACCCGTCTTATTGAATTGTTTTGAAATAATGGTAAGTGGCTATTTTTTCATAAGATGGAACTTAATTTTAACAGTATTTATTGCAAAATAACACTCGCCGTTAGCATCTATTCATGCTAACGGCGAAATTACCTATTCTAAATAAAAAATTTATAAACCTATGTTAAGAAATCGAAAACTAGCCTATGAACTAGTTATTTTTTCAGTTCAGTTTATATTCTAATCCATTTGCAAAAAATTGGATGGAAGGAGCAACGTTAGCTATTCAGGTCAATTTTTTACAAAGCCAATATTTCTGCCATACGAATAAGATCTTGATCAGGATCTTTTTTCATATTGATTGCTTGTTCGAGTGGCGTGTAACAGACTTTATTATTAATCAATCCACACATGACATTGGCTTCACCTGCTAATAACCCTTCAATCGCACCAAATCCCAATCGACTAGCCAATACTCGGTCAAAACTAGAAGGGGATCCTCCTCTTTGCAAGTGTCCAATAATGGTTACCTTAATATCATAGTGGTTATATTTCTCTTGAACCAATTTGGCAATCTCTGTGGCACCACCATTTTCATTTCCTTCTGCCACGATTACTAAACTGAATAATTTATTGCGTTTGACTCCTTTCTTCAGCATCTTAATCAACGAATCAATATCAAGTACCGTTTCAGGAATCAGCACACTACTCGCTCCACTTCCGATGGCTGTATTCAATGCAATAAAACCTGAATGCCGTCCCATCACTTCTACAAAAAATAAGCGGTCATGCGAATCTGCCGTATCTCGAATTTTATCTGCTGCTTCGATAGCGGTGTTTACAGCAGTATCATAACCTATCGTGTAATCCGTTCCATACAAATCATTATCAATCGTACCAGGAACGCCCATGACGGGAATATCAAATTCTTTGGCAAAAACCTCTAATCCGGTAAAAGAACCATCTCCGCCTATACCAACTAAAGCATCAATATCATGGGCCATCAAAGATTCATAAGCAGCCTGACGTCCTTCTGGTGTTCGAAAGCGTTTGCTTCGTGCGGTTTTGAGCATGGTTCCGCCACGGTGCATGATATTACCAACCATTCTAGTTTCTAATCGAACGATCTCTCCATTAATCATTCCTTCGTATCCTTTCCGAATACCATAGATATGTAGATTATGATAAGTGGCGGTTCGTACGACTGCACGGATGGCAGCGTTCATACCTGGTGCGTCTCCACCTGAAGTAAAGACTGCTATACGTTTTATGTTTGCTCCCATTATAATTTTTTTGTTTTCCATCCTTCTAATTCAAGATGGTAATCTACTAAATTTTCGATCGGTTTTTTAATAATCATCCCCAACTTGAGGGATCTTTCGTCTAGAACCATTTTTAAAATATCTCCAAAATGAAAAGCCACACTCCCAATAAAATGAATTGGGAGGTTATTATGGTCTTGATATTTCTGAATATGCCTTTTAATAAATTCAGAAAAGGCACGATTTACAAGACTTTGAATATAAATATGATCTTTATGATCAGATAGAAATTTAGCAAAAGAGGCTAGATAAACATTGGCATTGGATTCCATATAAATTTTATCCTTAAACACTTGTTTGTCACTTCCATACTGTTTCTCAAAATCATTCTTGATATCCTCCGGAAACTCTCGATAAAAATAACCTTGCAAAAGTAATTTGCCAAGATGTCCACCACTTCCTTCATCTCCTAAAATATACGCAAGGTTTGGTACATTATCGATGATCTTTTTTCCATCAAATAAACAAGAATTAGAACCAGTTCCTAAAATACAACTGATTCCAGGTTGGTTTCCACAAGTAGCTAAAGCACACGCAAGGATATCGTGGTTTACGACTACTTTCGCATTGATAAAATACTTTTTGAGTGCTTCCTCAATAATCTTATTGAGATCTGGATCACTACAACCAGCTCCGTAAAAATAAATACTAGAAAAAGCAGTGGGATCAATTTTACCTTTAAATGCTTTTTTGATTTTAGGCAAAATAACCGACTCTCCATGGTAATAAGGATTGAATCCCATTGTCGAAATAGAAATAGGATAGGCATTTTTTGACAAAAATTTCCAGTCTGCCTTAGTAGAGCCACTATCAATTACGGCGATCATGTTGTTGTTTTTAAGGTTGAGGTATAGGTCTTGTCTTTAAGTACATGGACAAAATAAGAGGCTTTGTTCTTTTAAAATCTCCTTACAAAAGTAGTGTATTTTTTACACTATCTTAAATAATTAGCCCGACTTTTCGCGAAGATAAGTTTTTGAACTCAATTTTTTTTCAAGAAGTTTTTTAAAGCGATTTCTACACATTCGAACTATTCTCTGAATAACTCCCATTCATTGTGTAATTTTTTCGTTGGAAACCCACCTCCCTATCATCAGATTGATAACATCCTTTATATCAGCAACTTATAACAAAAAACTTTATGTTTTAAATATTTTGTTTTTTAAAACTTTTCGTTTTATATTTGTTGTGTACGAAAAAAGTTGTTTAAAAATAATGGGGTCAAATCTTGTAAGAAAAAAACAAGGAACCCGGTAAGCATAACCTGCAAAATCCAAGCGACCCGATCTAAAAAGTAAGTATCATGAAATCCTTCCAATTTAATTTTAAAGAAAAATATCAAAAAGTTTATCTAAAGAAGTCTAAGGACTGGTTACGAAAAAACTGGTTTAGTTTATCACTGATGGTGTTTGCCGTCTTCATATTGACGCAAAAAGACATCACCATGGAATTCACCATGCGTGCGAATCCTGATGCGACTGCTACTCCATCTGCCGTTCAAGAATCTACGGAGAAGGGTAAAGTAGTTCCAGCGTCGGTTCCACTATCAGCAGTGAGTTCAAAAGAAAAGAAAACCAATACGCAAGCATTTGGTTTTGGGAATTTACCAAGCCTTATTCGTAATACCGTTAGCAAAGGAAACGTTCCTACCAAGGCTGCTGAGCTGACCAAAGAATCCGTCGTAGCAGCGCATCCTAATGTCCGTTTTCTCTTATTTCCGGAGATGACGGAATCGGCTAAATTAAATGCTTCAGAGGTCAATGCCTTGAATAATAAGTGTAAGGCTTATGCACGTCGATTTGCGCCCGTAGCAATGGCGGAAATGGGCCGATACGGTGTGCCGGCTTCGATTACCGTAGCACAAGCCATCCTTCATAGCAATGCGGGTGATCATCCGCTAGTTGAAAAAAGCAATAACCATTTTGGTATCAAATGCTTTTCTAAAGAATGTCCGAAAGGACATTGCAGTCATCATGGCACGGAGGAACATAAATCGTTCTACCGCAACTTCAATACTGCTTGGGAAAGCTTCCGTGGCCATAGTTTATTATTAACCAATAAGAAATACGAACATCTTTTAAAGCTAAAGAAGAAAGACTATAAAGGTTGGGCCAATGGTCTACAAAAGGCTGGCTATAGCAAAGATCAACAGTATGCTCAAAAATTGATTCGAATTATTGAGGCGATGCAGTTGGCGGAGTTGGATGTGTAGAATCCAAAAGTGATATCAAAAAATAATATACTTGAATAATCAATAAATAGTATATTTTTATCATAAAAAGATAATATAAAAAGTATATCATTAAAATTGCAAGATCAGATCTTACATGAATCGGAGGCTTTGCTTCCGCACCTTAAAACCAGTAGAAATAAATACATCAATGAAGCTATTGAATTTTACAACCAACATCATAAACGAAAATTACTGGAAGAACAAATCGCAAAAGAATCAAAAATAGTAAGTACTGATTCAATGAATACTCTACAAGCATTTGAAGCACTAGAAGATGAATTATAAACAATTTGAGATTTGGCTAGCCGA